>NZ_JBHXLV010000107.1:0-22068 GCF_042721685.1 Streptomyces sp. NPDC058459
TGACCGCGAGCCGCGAACGCGGCGGCTCGCGGCCCTGACCGTCGCCGAGGTCCGGCGGCTGTTCAACCTGATCGGCCTGACACACACCGCCATCGGCCAGGGACTTCACTGGTCGACCTGGCGGCGTGCACATCAGGCGGAAGCACGACGGCACCACTTCCGAAGGCGGCTACGGCTCCAGATGATCCAGATCTAGCCCTGTAGTACTAGCCGGAACCTCCGGCGGTGTGCGGCGCGGGCGGCTCGGTCTCCGGGCCGCCCCTCGCCATGTGCACCTGTGTACGAGGGTTCAGTGCGGCGTGTGATCCCCGGCCCGCGTCCGCACCCGAGGTGGCGGGCGGGCGTTGGACCGAGGGTGGAGGCAGGCCGGTGCAGGAACGATTTACCCGTGCGCCGGGCCCCTCTCCGAGCGTGCGCCCTCGGGGTGCCGCACCGCCGCGAGCTCTGGAGCGCAGAACAGTGTGGGCATACGCCGAACACGCCGAGTGGGCGTCCGCAGCGGGGCGTTGCGGTCCGGACGGTCTGATCGGCCGGGACGAGGAGACGACGGACCTCCGGTCGTGCCTGGCCCGGCACCGGCTGGTCACGGTGACGGGGGCGGCGGGTGTGGGCAAGAGCGCGCTGGCGGCGGTCGCGGTGGGCGGCGCCCCGGCCGGCCCGGACAGGGGTGACGGCTCCGCGCCGCCGGTCGTCCCCTCCGCCTCGCCCGCTCCCCCCTCCGCCTCACCCGGCGCCGGCGGCCCGGCTGCCGTACGGCCCTGGGTGCGGGTGATCTATGTGCGCTGCCCGGGGGGCGGGGGACCCGTCGCGGTGGGGGCGCTCGCGGCCCGGGTGGCGGAAGCGGTGCTGGGACCCCGGGATGCGGTGGCCGTGCGGGGTGCGGCCGGCGGGGGTGCGGCCGGCGGGTGGACGGCTGATGGTGGTGCGGCTGACGGCGGTGCGGTCGGGCGGCGGGCGGGCGGCGCGGGGGCCGTACCGAAGGCGCGTGCGCCCCGTACGACGGCCCGCCCCGCCCCCGCCGACCTGGTCGCGGCGCTGCGCGGGGCCGGGCGGCGCCCGGTGCTGCTCCTCCTCGACGACGCGGACGCGGTACGCACCGAGTGCGCCGGGCTGGTGCAGCGACTGCTGATGGACGTACCCGGGGTGCGCGTCCTGGTGACCTGCCGCCAGGCGCTCGGGCTCGGTGAGGAACGGGTGCTGCGGCTGGCCCCGCCGGCCCCGGACGCGGCGGTCGAACTGTTCCTCGCGCGGGCCCGTGCCGCCGCCCCCGGCTTCCGGGCGGAGGGCGCGGAGGCGGCGGCCGTGGCCCGGATCTGCCGGGTGCTGGAGGGCGTACCGCTCGCCGTGGAGCTGGCGGCCGGGCAGCTCGACCGGGAGCCGTCCGCGTGGGCGCTGGCCGACCGGCTGGAGCAGGGCCAGTGCTGGCTGGCCGCGCCCGGACCGGCGCTGCGCCGGCACCGATCGCTGCGGTCGGCGGTCGGGGCGGCGTATCTGCTGTGCGAGCGGCCCGAGCGCGCGGTGTGGAGCCGGAGCAGCGTGCTCCAGGGGGTGTTCACCGAGCCGACGGCTGCCTACCTGTGCGCGGGCGCGGGCGTCGAACCGCACCAGGTGTCCGCCTGCCTCACCCGGCTGGCCGCCGTCGGGGTGCTGGACACGCTGGACGAACCGGGGGCCCTGCGCCCGCCCCGCTACCGCATGACCCGCGCCGCCCGCGACTTCGGCACCGAACGGCTGCGCGCGGCGGGGGAGTTCACCGTGGCGGTGGAACGCCATGTGCTGCACCACCGGCGTCTCGCGGAGGTCGCCGCGCACCTGTGGAGCGCCGGTGACCAGCGCCAGGCGGCCCGGCTGGTCCGGGACAACGCGGCCGACCTGGCCGCCCTGGTGGAGTACGCGGCCCGCCCCGACGCCCCGGCCGCGCGGGTGACGGCGGCGCTCGCCACGCTGGCCGACCTGTGGTTCTGGTGGACGGCGCACGACCACGGCGAGGAGGGCCGCGCGCACCTGGCCCGGCTGCTGCCCCGCCATGACGCCGACGACCGTCTCGCAGCCCGAGCCCGCTGGCTCGCCGCCTGGCTGAACGCCTCCGGCGACCCGGCCACCGCCCGTGTCCTGCTCGGCGAGGTCTGGCGGGCGGCCGTGCTCGCCGGGGACGACGCGCTCATCGGCCGGGTCGCCCATGTCCAGGGCGTACTGGCGTGGGAGCGCGGGGACGCCCGTACCGCCGCCGACTGCTTCCGGCAGGCCGCCGACACCGTCCCGGCGTACGCCCCCGGCGGGCCGGGCCCGTCGGTCAGCCTGGCGGCGCTGGCCGTGGCGCAGGCCCGTACCTCCCCGGGCGCGGCGGGCCGCAGCGCCCGCCGGGCACTGGCGTACCCCGGGGTACGGGAGGACGCATGGGCGACCGCGCTGGCCCGCTACGCCCGCGCCTACACCGACCACCACCAGGGCCACACGGCCCGCGCCTGGCACCGCGCCCACCGCACCCTCGCCGCCCTGACCCCCCGCACCCCCCTGCCGGGCGTCCCCGACTCCCCCGACCTCCCGGCCGTACGCGCCTCCCTGCACCGCCTGCTGGCCGACATCGGGTCCCCCCGCACCCCCCGAGCGGCCCGCCCCACGGTCCCGGCCCCCCGCACCGACACCCCCGCACCGACCCGAACGTCCAGCCGCACCACGGGGTGAGCGGCGCGCCCGCGCGCCGTATGCGCGGCTAATGCGCCTATGCGTCGCCTGATTTTCGCTTTATGTCGAGTCGTACGATCTCCGCACCGTCTCCACAAGTGCTTAAGTGTTTGACGTTTCTTCAGAGGGAGAGCCGATGGTGCGCGCCGTAGGGGCGGTGCGCACCTGCCACGGCTCGTCCCTCGCTTGTCCTTCATCCGCCGACCGTGCATGACGGGCGCCCGGTCGTGCCATCGGAATGGCGACGACACAGGTCAGCGCCGTTTCCCTTTTCAGGGGGTCCAGTCATGCACGGATACGGCAGCCTCGCCGCGACGGGTACGAGCCTCACCATCGGGAGCATCGTGCTCGATCAGACCTGGCTCATCGTGACCGCCCTGCGTCTGGTCGTCGTGGGGGCCCTGTTCATCCGCCTCGGCTTCCGCCGGGGCAAGGGGCCGGGGGAGATCTGAGATGGGGCAGGTCCCTTCCGCCACCTACGCGTCACGTCGGCGCCTGATCATCGTGGCGACGCTGCCCCTGTTCGGCTTCATAGGCTGGGGCGTCTATCACACGTTCGCCGTACTGGCGGCCTTCCAGGGCCGTGGCAACCACCTCGCCCTCGCCTGGGCGGTCAGCTTCCTGCTGCTGTGGTGGGTCCCGCTGGCCTGGAAGGAGAAGCCCTTCACGGTCACTCCTCACCAGCAGCATCAACTCGACGCCCTCATGGTCGCCGTGCAGGTGCCCGTCTACAACAAGGACGAGGAGGCCCTGAGGCTCTGCCTGCACAGCCTGTTCGAGCAGACCCGCAGACCGGACCGGGTCCAAGTCGTCGACGACGGCTCGATGGACAGGGCGAGCGGCCGGCTGGTCACCTGCGACGCCGTGCGCGAGTGGTTCACCGCCCGCGCCGCCGAATGCGGCATCGAGGCAACGTGGACCCGTACCGTCAACCGGGGCAAGCGGCACGCCCAGATGGAGATCCTCGCCGACGACCCTGCCGACATCTTCGTCACCCTGGACAGCGACTCGGTCCTGGACCGCCGCGCCGCCGACGAGGGGCTCAAACCCTTCGCCGACCCGAAGGTGAAGTCGGTGGCCGGCATGGTCGTGGTCCTCAACAGCCGGGACAATCTGCTCACCTTCATGACGAGCATGCTGTACCTCCCCTTCACCGGGGCTTCCGCTCGGCGCAGTCCGTACTCAAGCGCGTCATAATGAACTCCGGCACCCTCGCCTTCTACCGGGGCGAGGTCATCTGCAAGTACGCGCACGCCTAACCGAACGAGACGTTCCGGGGGCGGCCGATGCAGATGAACGACGACTCGCTGATGACCTTCTACGGGCTCCTCGACGGGGACACCGTCCGTCAGCCCAGCTCGATCTGCTTCACGCTGGTCCCGGTGACCGTCCGGCACTACCTCAACCAGCAGTTCCGCTGGATGCGCGGGACGTTCGTCCGCACCTTCTGGTGGTTCCGGTACCTCCCTCTCACCAGCGTGGCGTGGTGAATGCCGGTACTGGAGGTCGCACAGCTCATCCTGTCGGTGGCCATCCCGGTGGCCCTGCTGACCGACCCGGCGCAGCGGCGCGACCTGTTCGCGCTGGTGGTTTCCACGGTCGTCGTGAGGCTCGGCGTGAACTGGGTCATCGCCCTGAGGTTCTTCTGCATCGACCGGTCGGACGAACCTCGCTGGTTCCGGCTGGCCCTGTCCCTGACGGCGCCCGTCACCGGCGTCTGGCGGCTGCTGGTGCTGCGGCCCATGTACTTCTACGCCATGTTCACCTGCTGGAAGATCGGCAAGTGGGGGACGCGGGACACCATCGAGGTCGGCATGGCGAAGGCGTGAACGGGGGCGGTCCCGTAGGGACCCTGGCGTGGGCGACCTGGGGGACGGCCCGGTCAGCCCCTGACGGCCGGAAGGCCGTAGACGTCATGTGCTGGGTGGGGTGTACGCGGTACAGGGCGCCGGGTTCGGAGTGCATCCAGCCGGGGCTGACCATCTCGCAGCTCAGCAGGAGGGCACCGTCCTCGAAGGCGGGGAGGGCGGGGAGGGCGGGGACGGCGTCCCGCTGGCTGACCAGTTCGGTATGCACGGTCTGGGTGGTGCCCACCACCGGCATGGCACCATGCGCGGCCCCGTCCAGCAGGGTCCGGGCGGGCAGCGGACCTGAGGCGGGATCGTGGGGGCCGGTTCGAGGTGGCCGTCGGGGTGCAGATCGAGGCAGAGGGCGACGGTCCAGCCGCAGGCGGGATGAGCGAACAGCACCTCGACGTCGCAGGCGAGGGCGCCGGCGTCGGACCAGACCGAGGGTACGGGCGCGGGCGGCTCCGCCGTGCCGGCCCGTACCGGGGATATCCAGGCTCGTCGGGCAGCACACCCGTCGGCCGCCCCGTGACCCCGTCCTCCTGCAGCACCCACCGAAGCCCCCGCCCCATCGACAGCCGCTGCGTGCGCACTGAGTCGTGCAACTCACGCAGGTAGGCATGCCCGCCGTCATCAACAAGCTTAAGAACGGCGAGCGTTGGCACATGACATGCGCTCCCCTTCTATCGGATCCCTGCGGACTCCCGCGATGAAACGGCCCTGATCTGTCATTGAGCACCAATTCTCATCAGCGATCGGGGCACTTACGAAAGGGGCTGTGATCACTTCCAGCCGAGGTCGTCGCGGGGCTATCGGGGACTGCGATCATCGCCCAATGTCACACGAATCTGACGCGCAGTGGAGCGATCCGGTCTCGCACGTGGTGATGATGACCGTCGAACTCGCCGCGGAACTGCTATCGCGGGAGAACTTCAACCGCCGCTTGAACCGGGGTCACGTGGCCACGCTCGCGGCAAGCATGGTGCGCGGACACTGGCAGGTCACACACCAAGGGATCGCTCTCGACGGTCCCCTGGCGACGGGTTCGGTCATTGACGGCCAGCACCGGTTGCACGCCGTGGTGGAGGCGGGGGTAGCCGTCCCCATGCTGGTCTTCGAGCACGTTTCCCGTGACACCTTCCGGGTACTGGACACCGGGCAACGGCGTACCGCAGCGGACGCGCTGTCGTTGAAGGGCGAGAGTAACTCGCAGTTGCTCGCCTCCACCGTCCGGCACGTCCATCTCTACCTGAATGTCCCGGTCGGGCAATGGATCGGTCCCAAGGCACGGATGACGAATGACCAGATCCTCGAAGCTCTGGAGAAGGACCCGGACGGGTACCGAGAGGCGGCCGCCGTCGGACGCAAGCTAGGTCCGAAGGCTCTGATCATTCCCACTGCAGCGGCGGTGGGTTACTACGTGACCGTGGACGGAAGCACGCCGCGGACGAGGGTCGACGAATGGCTCTCCGGGGTGGCCTCCGGCGCGAACCTGAGCGGAGGAGACCCGCGACTCGCCCTCTGCAGGACGCTCATCAATGCCCGCGGCCGGGGCAACCAGCGACGACGCTCGACGCGCGCCCAGTCGGGCCTCTATGTCAAGGCTTGGAACCACTGGATGGAGGGCGACGAGATCACCGAGCTGAAGATGGCGAAGAACCAGAGGCTGCCGAAGCCATTCCGACTGGAGACCTCACCCGAGAAGGACGATCACTAGCCGCGTCCTTAGCTGCCCCTCCAGTCGGGCCCATGGCTCAGTGGTCTCCAGTCGCAGGGGTGTCGTCAGCCGGTCGATCAGTGGTCGCTGATGTCCCGTCTGAGGGCGGGCCAAGCCGGATCGGCCGCACCCCGGCCCAGAGCGAGGCCGCGGAGCAGGTCGTTGTCCGCCACATCCTGCCGGATGCCCATACGCCCGTCGCCGAGGCGCCACTACCACGGGGGGCGGTGGGCGCAGACGTGCAGCGAGCGGTCTCGGAACTCGTAGCCGAGGCCGCGTAGCCACCATGCGGCCGTGCTGATCGACAGGGGCTGCGGAGCGCAGTGAAGCGTCAGTCTGACGGCCTGCTCCAGGGTGCGCGGTCCGGGTAGTGGACCGTGCCGGTAGAGCCCGTACCGGCCGGCACCCGCCCAGCAGAAGCGGAGGTCTCGGTACAGAAACGCTGAGGCGGTACGGGTGGAGACGTTTTTGCAGTACTGCGTGCGGACCTGTTGGATCAGTTGCGTCACGGTCCCCGGGCGGCCAGCTGTGCACGCCGCGGCGTACAGCAGGTTCGCGTTACGCGAACTCGCCGGTTCGGCGCAGCCGCACCGATCCGCTTCCCAGGGGCTCCGCGCGGCTCCGCAGCGAGGGCATGCAAGTGTCTGGTGCCCGCTTCCGTTGCCAGGTTGCCGCCAGGTGTTGTGATGCTCGCGAATCAGGGTGTCCAGTTTGTAGACGGTCATGCCTCGTGCCAGTCGATCCTGTCCGCGACGGCCGCGAGGTGGGACTGGCGAGGCTGATGCGGCACCGATGATTCCAAGAATCTCTGCACATCGGACGTGCCGATGCGCGGCAGATTCTCGGCCGCCGCGGCTGAGGTGACAATGTGTGCCTTGCGCAGGACGTCACGTGGTTTGCGGGTCGAGCGGTCGAAGAGACAGGCGATGGCGTCCGGGGTGAACGGGAACATCTCGTCCCCCTTCTCCCGGACCGTGCCGTCCTTCGTGGCCGCCGTCAGATAGGGGCGAAGGAGCTGAGCCGCCTGAGCCGCGTCCCGCAGCGCGGGCAGCTTGACGGTGCTCAGCCGGTTCGCCTCCGTCAGCTCGAAAGGGGGCAGATCGGCAAGCGCCCAGGCAGTGCCGATCGCCAGGGAGGCACGCGGGTGCATCGTTGCCACTATCGTGACCATGTCGGCCATCGGCAGTGTCTCCACCAGCACGTCGCGGAACTTCTCCACCTCGAGGTTACGCTTCGCCTTGCCCGTCGCGGTACTCGCGAGGTCCTCCAATTGATCGCAGAAGATCAGCACGTGCTGCATACCAGCGGCAGCAGCGAAGAGCAGGAACGTCGCCATGTAGGAGGCGCCGTTACGGCTGCGCGAGGTCGGTGTGACCAGCCGCAGGTGCTCGGCGGCGGGTTTCCAGCCCTCTTCGCAGAGCGCGACGATGAGCTTGTCGTCCGGTGGTCCTAGCGTTCGGCCCCGGATCGACCGGTGCTCATCGGTGACCATTTCCACGAGGTCGCGCAGGTTGTCGCTGCCTACTCTCCCGATGAGCCGCTCCCGCAGCCGCGCGGCCAACGGCTGCTCGCCACCTTCTGCAGAGTAGGTGACGGCATACTCCACCGCAGCGAACAGCGCCGCGCCGAGGGAGCGCACGTTTGCCGTGTCGAAGCTGGTGACCAGACAGCACACAGGAACCTCGGTCGCGTCCTCCTCGTCCAGACCGACCTCGCGATAGGCCCAGGCACCGAAGTCCTTGTTCACTTGTCGCGCCAGATGCTGCATGAGCGCCGACTTCCCGAAGCCCCGCGCATCCGAGTCGGCGGGCACGACACCGATTGACCATAGGTAACCGAACTTCAGACCGTTGTAGGACATGCCGAGAACGAACTTCTCGATGACCTCGCGGAGCTGCTGAGCGTGTACTCCGGGTTCGTACAAGCGGCCGTTCTCGCGGTCGTTCTTTCCGCCGACCAGGGACATGCCCGTCGCGGGGAACGGGTTTCCCCGCATCCGCCAGCTCTGCTTGATCCATACGATTCCGGCGACCGGATCCCCCGTGGTCACAGCGGGGCCACCCCCGCGTCTGCTTCCTCCAGACGCATGATGTGGAACACCCGCGGGCCCGAGAGGGTAGGCGAGACCAGCGGGCCGGTGGAACCCGGAGTCCGCGTGCCGGACGCCCCGTCCATGTGGATCTGGTAAGGGAGCCCCTCGACCCGGCCCCGGTGGGCGGCGAGCAGTGCGGCGTCAAACTCCGCATCACTGATGCGCAGTTGCCAGCACACCGCCGCCCGAATGCGCCAGATCGCCAAGTAGTCCGTGGGGGTTGCCATGCGCATTGTCTCCTCATGGCAGATACGGGGCAGGGCGGCCAGTACCGACCGGCAGACCGCGGGTCCGACCGAGCGCCGGAACGTCGCGTCGGCCCCCTTTCCCGCGACGGTCCCGGTGGCCCACAGCCGCAGTGCCGGGGGTCCGGGAGCGTAGTAGCTGTAGTTCGTGAGTCCCATGAAGCTGCTCCAGTGGCGGAGCAGTTCGTGGCTGATGTAGTCCATGGGACAGCCGGCCGCCGTGAAGGCAAGCCGAACGGCAGCCTCTTCGCAGAACGAAACGATCCGTCTACGGGTCAGCGGAGGCGGTGCCTTGGCCGTACTACCCGTCTGTGGCCCGGCACTTTGCAGAGCTTTCTCCCGGTCCGCCTGGTGATGCGCCTTCCATCGCGAGATACGGTTCTCCGCGCGCTGGACCGCGGTGCTCACGTACTCGTCGATCGCGGCCGCCGCTGCCGTCGGCTCCGCGCTCCATCCCAGCCCGCCTTGTCGGAGGCAGTCCACCAGGTGTGCGATGAACGCGCGGCGAAACTCCTGGCCGTTGCGGCGGGACGTGCCGTCCCACCGCAGCAGCGGGATGGACAACTGGTCCGAATCACTGTCGGGCCGTGCCCCGACCACACGCAGGAATCCTTCGAACTGAGGGTGTTTGTTCAGCAGTTCACCGAAGAGGACGTTGTAACCGACTCGCGTGTCGTGCGCCACGAGGTCGGTCCACGCGCGTCCTTGTGGGGTGAGTTCGAAGACCACCTGGGCGTGGGCGTACGCCGAGCGCGGTGAGGAGGGCAGTACGTGGCGCTCGACCCACCCCAGCCGCATCAGCTCCTTCAGTACATCGACGGTGTTGTGGACGTAGCGCCGGTGATCGGCTCGCAGCGCGGCCCACTTGGCGCCGTTGAACGATCCGTCGTTGTCCCCCTTACGCGCGATGCGCTCGGCCTGCTCGACCATCGCCACCCGGATCTGCCCGAACGAGTCGCCCCGCGCCACGGCCAACGCCGCGGTCTCGATGTAACTGAGCTCTTGAAGACGGGGAATACCTGCTCCGCCGACACTCATGGGCTCTTCTCGCTCTGGCTATGCCATTCGGATGATGTAGGCAAGGCGTGTCCTTTCCTCAGTTGCCCAGGTCTCCTGCCGAGGGTCGGCGAGCGAGTCCTGAGCGAAGCGGTCTGAGATCTGCTGGTGGAGTTCTCGCAGACATTCAAACCGTCCATTAGGGCTAATGCACTCTCATGGGGCATGAGATCCTTGTGCGGACATTACCGGTCCAGATGACCGGCAAAACGGTGTGAAACGCAGGTTCGGCTGCCTAGAGTCATCGTGCGATCGATCGACAGCCCGAAGGGCTCTGACCCCGAACACCTCGCAGGAGACGACGTGATCGACCGAACCTCACACTGGGCCGCCTACGCGGCCGGCATCCGGGAGTCGCACCCCTCGCCGGGGTCCGCCCCCGCGCGCTTCGAGTGGGGAACCCATCCCGGCAGCGGCCCCGGCGCGGCGGCGTTCGGCCGGGATCTGCGCGGACACCGGTTCCTCGAACTCGGCTGCGGGCCCGGACACAACGCCGCGTACCTTGCGGAGGCGCACGGAGCGTGTGTCGTGGCGATCGATCCGGTGGACCTCCAGATCAGCCGGGCCCGTGCTCGATACGGACACCTGACGGGCACCACGTTCCTGGCCTGTGAAGCTCTCCGGTATCTAGGGCGCCGGGCGGAGCAGTTCGATGTCGTTTACTCGGTCTTCGGCGCGGTGGGCCTGGTCGATCCGGAGCAGTTGCTGCCGGCCATCTCCCGCAGCCTGCGTCCCCGTGGCCTGCTGGTCTTCTCCGTTCCGCATCCGCACCGGGCCGGGCGAGGTTCCTACGGCGCAGGACCGCATTGGGACGTGCTCCGCCTGCCCGACGGCACGCGCCGTCCCTTGGTCCGCTGGGAGATCGGAGTCCGTCAGTGGAGGCAAACCCTCGCGCGCCATGAACTGCGCCTCCTAGCGGTACGCGAGTTGGGGGATCCTCGCTGCGCATGGACAACCACGCTCATTGTCCGGGCCCGCAGACTCGACTCCGTGCGGGGCAGCACCGGACAAGGGTGCTGCAAGGAGCCTGCAAGGAAAGTGCCGTACCCGCCGGGAAAACGCCCTGTCGACCGCTGTTCACACCGATGAGCGATGGGGGAAGGCGTGGCTTTCGGAACAACGCGACCCGCACTGATCGAGCAAGGGCACTGGCTCACCGTGCGGGGCTGTAAACGGGTATTGGTCGTGGCGCACACCCTGACGTTCGCGCAGCGGCTGGAGGAAGTGTTCGGGCTGCTGAAGGCTGACCTCCGCGTCCAGCTGGCCTTCACAACCGCGCCCCATGCCTTCGGTGGTGGAGCCGAACGGTACCTGGAGAACATGGGCATCACCGTGCTGCCCTGGGAGGAGGTCCGGCACGCCGACTTCGACCTGGTGTTGGCCGCCGGCTCACGCGGATTGCACGAACTCAGCGCTCCGGTCCTGCGCGTCTCACATGGAGCCGGACATATCAAACTGCTCACCGACACCAGCGTCTTGGCTCCGGGCGAGCGCCGGTGGCCGGGGATGCAGAGTCGCCAGCACCTGGTGCACGAGGGGCGGGTGGTTCCCGCGGCGATCGCCTACGCGCACGACCGTGACGTGGAGGGGCTGCGGCGCTCCTGCCCCGAGGCACTGCCGGTCGCGCACGTGGTGGGCGACCCCTGCGTGGATCGTATTCTCGCGGCCAAGCCGTCGCGCGAGCAGTACCGCCGGTCCTTGGGCATCGAGACCGGGCAGCGCCTGGTGGTCATCAACTCCACATGGGGTGACACCTCCACCTTGGGCCGGCTCGATGCCCTGCTGCCGCATCTGGTAAGCCGACCGCGAGACGACCGATACCGGATCGCCCTGCTGATTCACCCGAATGTGTTCGCCGGACACGGAACGTGGCAGGTGCGCGGCTGGCTGAACGCGTGCAGTGAGCGCGGGATGGCGATCGTGCCGCCCGAAGCGGAATGGCAGTCCGTTTTGGTCGCCGCTGACTGGATTGTGGGCGACCACGGCTCCCTGACGGCCTACGGCGCCCTCACTGAGGCCACCCTTCTACTCACGCCCGATTCAGGACGAGAGGTGTCCGCCGACTCCCCTGCGGCACTGCTGGCCGCCGCCGCACCCGTTCTCTCGCCTGGGCATTCGCTGGTCGAGCAGTTGGACTACGCGGCCCGCACGCGCACCCCTGGACAGTACGACCAGGTGGCCGCCTCATTGTCGTCGGTGCCGGGGCATTTCCATCGGCTGATGCGGTCGCTTATCTACCGTCTGCTGGACCTGGGTGAGCCCGCCCACCCGCCCGTCGTCGCCGTCTTGGCGCCGCCCCCTTCACTCGATCGATGGGTGACGGCTGCTCCGGGCAGGGGAGCGCGGTGGTGAGGGGACGGGCCGCGGCCTCTGCTTTCACGGACTGATCAAAGGTCCCGCAGACTGTCGCCCAGTCGTTGGGTGTCCGTGGGGCTCAGCCTGCAGAAGAGGTCACGAGCGGCCGAGTAGTACCGCCTCGCTGTCGCGAGGTCGTCCTGCGCCTCGGCCGCCATGCCCAGCCATTCCAGGCAGCGCCCTTCCCAGTGTTCCGAGCGGGAGCCGCCGGTGCGGAAGTCCGCCAGAGCCTCCCGTAACCGTTGGATGCCGCCTTCGTGGTCCTGGGTGCGGACCAGCGCATGGCCGAGCAGGGCCAGCACCCGGGTGGCCTCGTACATATCCCCAAGAGATTCCAGTTCATCATGGGCCTGCCGCAGGTGGCGGGCCGCGCCGGTGGGGTCGTCGCCCGCGAGAGCCGTTTCGCCGAGGCGCCGTCGGGAGAGCGCCGCCCCACGCCGGTAGCCGATCGACTCCCTCAGTAGCAAGGCTTGTTCGAAGTGTTCACGGGCGTCGTCAAGGCGGCGGGCCAGGAGATCAAGGTGCCCGAGTCCGTTGATGGCCTGTGCCTGCTGCCGGGTGTCACCGTCGTGCCGGGCCATGGCGAGCGCCTGCCGGTACCACTGGGCCGCCTCCGTATACTCGCCGGCGTCGCGCAGACCGATCGCGCCGGAAGTGAGCATGCGGCCCGTTCCTTCTCGTGAACGGCTCTGACGCGCTGCGTCGAGCCCGAGGCGATGAGCCTCGATCCACATCCCCGATGGACGAAGGCGAAGGAACAGAGGCCACATGACGTCGGTCAGACGCCAGCAGAGCGTGTGCCAGCCCGCCGAGGCACAGTGCCGGACGGCACCCATCAACGCGTTCCGGTTGGTGTCCAGCCACGCTAGCGCCTCCTCCGGTCCGCCGAGCGGAGTGGGCGGGACCATCTCCAAGAGATCGTCGTGTCCCGGTAGCCGGTGACTTGGTACGAGGATGTTCTCGGCCACGGCGGCGGTGGCCAGGCACCAGTCCACGAATCGGCGCAACACCCGTTCGCGCTGCTCGGGGCTCTCCCGCTCCTTGCCGGTGCGGTGGGCGTGAGACCGGACTAGGGCATGGACCCCGTACGTGTCCGGGCCCGTCTCCTCAAGGAGGTTCGCTTCCAGGAGTGTGTGTACGGCGGCATCAGCGCGAAGCGCTGAATCCCGCGACGGCCGTAGGTCGTCGGTGATGGCGCTCAGCATGAAGTGGTCGTACCGGTCCGTGGGCAACAGTCCCACGCGGCGGTAGAGTCCGGCAGCCTCAGGTGGCAGCAGGCCGTAGGACATGTCCATGGCGGTGCGGATCACCGCCTCGCCGTCCAGGAATAGGGCGTCGACGGGCCCTGCCCCTTCGGCCAGGCTTCGGGCGAGTGCGGACACCGAGCCGTGTGGGCGAAGTGCGAGCTGTGCGGACGCCAGGCCGACCGCTAGGGGAAGCCGGCCGCACAGTCGGATCACATCCTGTGCTGCGGCGCGCTCCCGCGATACGCGTGCCCCGCCACCCATGGTCAGCAGCTCCATCGCCGACTCCGTGGCGAGGCCCTCCAGCCGGAATATGTCGGCGCCCTCGACATACAGCCCGGTAAGGACGCTCCTACTGGTCACCACGGTGAGCCCCGACGCGGTGCTCAGCAGAAGGGGGCGCACCTGCGCCGATGAGACCGCATCGTCCAGCAGCACGCCCAGCTTCAGCTCCGAGGTGAGGGAGCGCCACAGAGCGGTCCGCTGCGCGAGGTCTGCCGGTACTGAGGGTGCTCCGAGCGCGATCAGGAACGCCTCCAGGACCGTTGCCGGGGGAACAGGACCACTCGCCCCTGCCGGGGAGTGCCCGCCGAGGTCCGCGTAGAGAAGACCGTCAGGGAAGCTGCTCGCGTGCTTGTGCAGCCACCGCGCAGCAAGGGTGGTCTTCCCGGCGCCGGCGAGGCCGCTGATCACGAGGATCTGGGGAACCGGCGTGGGATGTCGCGTGTATAGCTCGTCCAGCCTGCGGAGCTCGTGCTCCCGGCCGACGAAACGTGCCGTGAGCGGCGGTAGTTGTCGTGGCCGCGGCCGTGAGGCAGGGGCCGCGGGATGAAAGTGGATGCCGCCGTGGATGTCCCTTGATTGCACGCTGGGACCATGGAGTACCGCGTCGCCGCCGATGACGTTGACGGTGGCTGGAGCGGCCGACGAGGTGGGAACCACGTGGCAGCGTAGGTAGAGGTTCACCGCGCGATCCGTGGCGGTGTCGTACAGAGCGACGCCGTGTAACCCATGAGCGAGCTGCGACCAGGCGGCCGGGTCAGCGCCGGAACCTGGCAGCGGCCAGAGGCGGGCCAGCCGTGCGTCCACCCGCCCGGCGATCCCTACGAGGTCAGCGAGCCCCTGCCAGGCAGCGGAGCGAGGGCTGTCCGCACATGCGGCCACGGCCGCCAGCAGCGCCTCAACCTTTTCCGGGTCCGGGGTCCGCACGATCCCTCCCCTCTCTCAGCCCTATCGGGAACTCCTCAGCTCGGACAGCGCGCCACCGAAATCGCGCGTCTATCGGCCAATCTCGGACGTACACGGTGAAGGTATAGCCAGCATAAACAGGTCCATGACACCCTTTAATGCCCGGCCAGCACAGGCCCTACCGGCGGGAGGACGCTGGTGGAGTTCGAGATAAGGCTGTCAGGATCGGTCGATGTCCGGGTTGCCGGCCGTCGTAGTCATCTGGGCTCGACCAAGACCCGTCTAGCCTTGGCCGCCTTGGCCTGGGACGCGGGCCGGACTGTGGGCGTCGACACTCTCATCCATCGCATCTGGGACGAGCATCCGCCGGTCAAGGCGAGAGAAGCATTGCACGTCCATATGTCGCGGATCCGCAAGGCCTTGCGGATCGCCGCCGAAGGTGCGCCGAAGATCATCAGTCGGACTAACTCCTACGTGCTGCGTGTAGACCCGGACCGGGTGGATCTGCGGGCCTACACGAGCTGTGTCGACCAGGCCCGTGCACTAAGGGGAAGCGCTGACGACGAGGCGGCCCTGCGTGCGCTGGCTGAGGCAGACGCTCTCTGGCACGGTGAGCCTCTGGCCGGCATGTCCGGTTCCTGGCCGGAGCACCTCCGCACCACCGTCGGTGAGACGACCCTCGTTGCGGCGATGACGCGTGCGGAGATCCTCGTTAGCAACGGGAGGTTCGCGGACGCGGTGCCCGTGCTGCTGCCGTTGGTGAACCAACACCCGGTGGACGAAGGGCTGGTCGGGCTGCTGGCCGTCGCGCTGCACGGAGGCAGCCGTACGGCCGAGGCGACCAGGCTCCTGCAGCGGACACGGCAACGCGTCATCCGGGACATCGGCCTTGATGCCGGGCGGCGGATCCACCGCGTCCAAGAGGGAATCCTCTCCGGACGATCTGCCGCGGCGCTGCACGAATCCGCAGCAGGCAGCAGACTCCCAGTGCGACCGCCGCGCCAGGTCCCGGACAATCTCCCGCGCGACGTCCCGTGGATCGGCCGTCGCGCGGAATTGCGACGGCTGATCTCAGCTCTGTGCGAGGAGAGCGGTGACTCGGGTGCCGTCGTCACCGTAGAGGCGATCGAAGGGATGGGCGGTATCGGTAAAACGTCCCTGGCCGTCCACCTGGCACACAGGGTGCGGGACCGTTTCCCGGACGGCCGCTGCTTCATCCGCCTCGGTGGTCACGCGCCCGACCATACGGCTGTGTCACCTGCTCGTGCCCTCACCACCCTGCTGCGGCTGCTCGGTGTGGACGGCAAGGAACTGCCTCAGGATACCGACGAACTGATCGCGCTCTGGCGCGCCAAGGCCCGGGACCGGCGCATGCTCGTGATTCTGGACGATGCCGCGAGCTCGGACCAGGTGCGCCAGCTTCTCCCCGGCGCATCCCCGACCACGGTGATGGTGACGAGCAGGCGACGATTACCTGGACTGCCCGGCGTACGGTCGGTGCCCCTCGACGTGCTGCCCCAGGAGGACGCGATCGGACTGTTCGTGCAGCGGTTTGGCTCGCGCGCCCGGACCGAGGAGTCAGAGATCGCGGACATCGTGCGCATCTGTGGTCATCTCCCCCTCGCCATCGAGATTGCGGCCAGTCGCCTGCTAGCCCGGCCGTCCTGGACGACCGCCGATCTGCTGCGCCAGCTGGCCGCCGACGGTGAGGACTTGACCGAACTCCACGACGGTGAAAGGGGATTGGACCATGTCTTCGCCTTGTCCTACCGTGCGCTGACAACTGAGCAGCAGTTGGTCTTCCGGCGGACCGGTCTGCACGTCGGAACGGAGTTCGGGCCGTACGCGGTGGCAGCCCTCACCGGCCTCTCACCTCGAGCGGCCGAGCGGACCTTGGAACAGCTCCTTGCCCAGCACCTGGTCTCAGAGCCTGCCCCACATCGATTCACCATGCATGACCTTTTGCGGAAATATGCGCGTTCACTGAACGTAAATGATCATATCGAGTCTGCGGAGCAGTCCCGGTCGGCTATGGAACGCGTAGCCGATTTCTACCTGCAGACGGCGGACCGTGCCGACCGGCTGGCCCACCCGTACCGCTCCCGTATGACCTTGGACATCGATCACCTCAGCGCGTTGCCGGAGATCACCGATGGGCGTACCGCCGAGCATTGGATGATCGCCGAAGGTGCCAATCTTCTAGACACGCTGGACTGGGTCATACAGCATCGCTCGGATCGGCAACTAGCTCTATACATCCATGTATTAGCGGGCTTCCTGGCTACGCAGGGGCACCTGGAGTCGGCGGAGCCCCTGCTGCTACGGGCTGTCGGCCACTGGACCGCCACACGGAACAGCGCCGCTCGGGCGCGGGCTCTGCTCGACCTGAGCACCGTACGAAGCCATCGTTCCCGGTACGAGGAGGCGATCGCGGCCGCGCGCGAGGCGCTGGAGCTGGCGCGTTCCCTCGCGGACTCGGAACTGGAGGGCGAGTGCGTACACCAGCTCTCCATCCCTCTCTGGCAGACAGGCCAGTACGCGCTGGTTCAGTCTTTCCAGAAGCAAGTGCTCAACTCTCTCAACCAAACGGGAAGCAAGCTACAGCTCGCACGCAGCTACAACTTGCTGGGAATCACTCATCTCCATTTGTCGGAGAATGAGTCCGCGCAACAGTGCTTCGAGGCGTCCTTAAGTATCTTCACGGAAATTGACAGCGCGCGGGGTATGTTTAATGTACTCAATAACATCGCAGAGCTGTCGACTAAAAAAGGGGACTTGCGGTCGGCTGAGCTGGCTTACAGGAAAGCCATATCCGTGGCGGACGGGAGGTCCGACAGAAGGGAGCGAGCCACTCTTCAGATGAACCTGGCCAACGCTCTCGTCGGGCTCGGAAAGGTGGAAGAAGCCCTTTCGCTCTTCAGTGAGAGTCTCGAAGTTTTGCGGGAGGTGGGCGACCTCAGGGGGGAGGCGATCGCTCTCAACGGGATCGGACGGGCGCATCGGGCGGCCGGGCGCAGCGAGCAGGCGTTGCCTCTGCATGTCGCCGCGCTGGCCTTGGCCAGGCGCGTCCATGCCGCTGGTGAAGTCGTTGAGATCGCGTACGACGCGGCACAGGCCGAGCGAGATACCGGGCGTTTGGCGCAAGCAGTGGTATATCTTGAAATCAGTCGCAATATGGGTGAGAGTATTGGCGCCTCTGCCGAAACAGTCCGTGCTCAGCGTGAATTGACCGTTCTGCGCGAGACGTCCGATGGGGGGCGCGGGGGTATGTCGAGTCGGTGACGCGGGGCTGCCCTGGGTCTGGCGCACGTGATTTCTTGATGGCCCATCAGGGACTGTAGGGTTTCACGTGTGCGAACTGTGGCGCTTCAGCGCCGCAGCCAGTCTCGCATGCCCCCTCGAAGATACCCGTTAGTAATTTCTTGCTCGTGCGACAAGGCTGTCAGTGCGGGCACTACCGAACAAGGGAAAAATGAGCAAGCTGCCTATATTCATCCTGCTCACCTGTATGGCATTTTCAGTGTTCAAGGATGGTTCTCTGCCCCTCTAGGGGCTTGGGTGTGCGGCGGCACGTCCCGTCCCCGTGGTTTGCCACCGCACACCCATCAGGTCCCATTCTTCGCCTGCGCGTTGACTGTCAGACACTCCCTGGTCGCGCGCAGGTCTGAGAGCATGAAGTAGCAACTGTAAGGGCAGCAGCGGGAGTTGAGAATGGACGCAATCTCGGCGGAACTGCTCGTGGCGTTGGCGACCGGCGCGGCAGGCGAGGCCGGCCAGCAGCTGTGGATCTCGCTGAGCGCGATGGTGCGGCGACGTGCTCGGCCTGAAGACATTGAGCCTGGCGCAGTGGAGCCCGCGACCGGCGAAGCGGAGCTGCTCCACCTCAGCGCGGCTTCCCATGACATCGAACGCGCACGGTCGCTGAGTTCGGCCGTGCGGCGGCGGGCCGAGCATGATCTCCGATTTCGGGCCGATGTCGCTCTATGGCAGCGACAGGCGCAGGCTTTGCGTCGTGAGGACGGCATGGTGAGCAACGTGGTCAGCGGCACCCAGCGGGGTCCGGTCGTGCAAGGGCGTGATTTCTTCGGGATCACCTTCAACGAGGGCGGCCGCGGCGAGGGTCCGTGACCGGTTTCGCACCCGCACCTGCCCCCCGAACCCCGTCCGTCTCACCCGGAAATGATCATCAACGCCCCATCTGTGTGTTGAAAAGGGGCAGTTCGCGTAGAGATTTCGAAATTTTCTGGGCAACCCTTTTTCCCGCAGATGAGTCAGCTATGCGAAACCGTTGATCCTTCCTGCTGCCCAGAGGTTCGTGATGAAGCTGCGTCGTTCCCTGGCCCTCGCTGCCGCGACGGCTGTGCTGTCCCCGCTCGTGCTCATGACGGCCTCGGTCGCGCAGGCGGCGGACGGCGAGTCCAGCCCGTCCGCCTCGGCGTCGGCCACGGCGGGTGAGACGGGCACGGAGAGCGAGCCCGCCGGCGACCCCGGCACCACCCCGGCCTCCGAGGTCACCACCTCGCCCGCCACGGGCACCTCGCCGACCTCGCCGACCTCGCCCGCCGGCGACGCCACCTCGGCCTCGCCCACCCGGGGCAGCGCCTCCCCCTCGGCGTCACCCAGCAATTCCGCCTCCGCCTCCGCGTCGGCCTCCCCGTCGGCCTCGGCCTCGGCGTCGACGGCGCCGGAGGACTGCCTGGCGAGTGACGAGGTCGAGAAGTTCGACGACGACCTCAGCACCACGATCTCCGGGCTGCCGTCGAAGATCGTCGCGGGCAGCGGCTTCCACGGCTTCAAGCTGAACGTGAAGAACTCGGGCAGCCACTCTTACAAGCGCGTCGACCTCGGTGTCTTCGCCGCGGCCATCGCCGACGACGACGACTTCACCGACCTGAGCGAGTACCTCACCCTCCAGTACCAGGACCCGTCCACCGGCAAGTGGAACGACATCTCCGTGGACTGGGACGACGAGAGCGCCGGGTACCTCGGCTACACCGACGTGAAGGCCAAGGAGTCGTTCGCCGTCGACCTGCGCGTGTCCGTCGGCAAGAAGGCGCCCGACGGCTTCGGGTTCGTCGTCAGCACCGGCATGTACCTGGACGACGCGGGCGACTGTGTCGCCGCCGCGGACAGCAAGGGCTACGACTTCGAGGTCGTCGCCGCGGGTACCTCCACGGGCCCCGTCGACGACGCCACCCCGAAGCCGCAGGGCGGCAGCAAGCCGCTGCCCACCACCAAGCCCGCCGGCGACACCCAGATCGTCCCGCAGGGCCACCTCGCCCAGACCGGTTCCAGCTCGGCCCTCCCGGCCATCGCCCTCACGGGCGGCGCGGCGGTCGCGCTCGGCGTCGGCGCGGTGTTCGTCGTCCGGCGGCGCCGCCGCGAGGGCGGCAACGCCGCGGTCTGACGCGACGCCCCCTGGGCCCCGCAGCACCGAGCAGGCCCGGACGATCCCGTCCGGGCCTGCTCGCGTACGTGCTGCCGGTTCCTCAGCGGCCGGGCCCCCCGAGCAGGTCCGAGGCGGCCTGGACCGGGTCGGCGGCGTCCGGCCGCGCGGGCGGCGCCGGGTCGGCCTGGGGGTGGCAGGTGAAGCCGAGGCGTGCCATGGCGCGGCTGACCTCGAAGCCGGAGAAGTCCCGGCGGTCCTGCCGGGTGATGACCTCGCCCACCTGCTTGACGGGGTAGCGGCGGCGCCCGATGGTCACGGCGTCACCGGTGATGAGTTCGGGCGCGATGCCCGCCATCGAGGCGATCACTCCGTCCTTGGTCAGTTCGAACGGATACCGGGCGATGACACAGCGCATGTTGCCTCACATGAGAAAGGGGAAGAGCCAGGGCGAGCTGGACCGGACGGGCATACGGACCGCGGACGGGCGCGGCGGGTGTGACGGGAGCCGTCGCGGAGGACGACCGGTTCGGCACGGGTCACCGGGCCCGTGCACCTGTCGTCACCATCGCACAGAAGCGGCTGCTCCACCCGAACCGGTGCCGAAGTCGCCGGGCGAGGCGCGAGGCGCGCGGGGTGATCGGTTTCTGTCCCCGGTGCCGCTCTTCCATGCCACCTTTGATTGGATTCGGGGTGGTGTGGCGCTGACGGACCCGGTATACCGGCTCCGGCGCGGGATCGCTAGGTTGGGCGCGACGTCACCGCTGGCGCGGACAATTTACCCTTTGTCCACCGAAATCCCGGCAAACCGAACAGAGATCGAGGCGCATGTTGTCACGGGGGCTTTCGCGAATATCTGGCAGTACCGAGTCCTCGGTGCGGGGTCGGCCACGGCTGGGCTTCTGGGCCGTGGTGGGTGTGACGGCTCTCGGCTTCCTCGTCGCGCTGGAACTGGCCACACGTCGCTACGGCCTGCCCGGACCCCTGACGAACCAGGTCTCCGACCTGGTCGGACGTCCCAAATCGGCTGCCCTGCTGTACGCCGGTATGTCGCTGACGATGGTGGTGCTCACCTGGCGGCAGCGCCTCATCGCGCTCGGAGCGGCGATCGGTATCGACATCGTCCTCGCACTGGGCCGCTGGGTGTTCGATGTCGGGGGGACCGAGGGCTACCCCTTCGGCAACGGCGCGTTGTGGGTCATGCTGGGCTGCGCGGTCATCGCCGTCACCCGGCGTACCGGTTCGGAACGCGTGCTGCTGCTGAAGGGCGTCGGCCTCGGCCTGCTGCTGGTGGCCGGCCGCAAGACGGGTGACACCTGGCTGCTGATCACGGCGAAGACCCGCCCGGAGGTGCTCGACCCCTACGTGGCGGCCGCCGATCACGCGCTGGGCAACCCGTCGTGGGTGGTGGGCCGGATCGTCGGGGCCACGGGCTCGGTCGGCTTCGATCTCCTGCACGTGGTCTACGGCCAGCTCGCCGTGGCCGCGGTCGTGGTGGCGCTGTACCAGCTCCGCGGTGTGGCGGCCGAGCGCCGCTTCCCGCGCCACCATCTGGTGCGTACGTTCCTGGTGATCGGCCTGCTCGGACCCGCGGTCTACATGATCTTCCCCGTGGTGGGGCCCGTCTTCGCCTACGGCACCGGGGCGTTCGGCACCGGAAGCGCCCACTGGGCGGTCGCCGAGCTGTGGCCGCACACCCCGCCGCCGGCCGGCTCCCCGCACCCGGTGACGTACGACATGATCACGCCCCGCAACTGCATGCCCAGCCTGCACACCGCGTGGGCCACCGCGATCTTCATCCACACCCGCAGGGCCTCACGGTTCCTGCGCCGCGGAGGAACGTTCTGGCTCGTCGCCACCCTCGTCGCGACGCTGGGATTCGGCTACCACTACGGCGTCGACCTCATCGCCGGCGTGGTGTTCACGCTCACGATCGAGACCGTCCTGCGGGCCCTCGACCACGGCTGGGAGCGGGCGGCCGTACGGCTGGTCGCCTACGGGGCGGGGGTCTTCACCGCCATCCTGCTCTCGGTGCGCTTCCTGTCGGTGGAGATGGCGGCGTACCCCTGGGCGGCCGGTCCCCTCCTCCTGCTCGCGCCGGCCGTGATGATCCACGGCTACATACGGACCACCAGCCGGTGGGAGCCGGAGCCCGTGCCGCTGTCCGCGACGGTGCGGACGGCAGCGGCGACCCCCTGATGCGCGCGCCCCGAGGGCGAACCGAACGGGCCCGGACGCAGCACGGCGTCCGGG
>NZ_JBHXLV010000108.1:0-22054 GCF_042721685.1 Streptomyces sp. NPDC058459
CCCCTCCCGGCCGGGCCACCCACATGGCCCAGCAGGCGCCTTCGCCCGGCGGTACCCGGCGTGCGGGCCGGGGCGATGACGGGTCAGATGGAGGACGTGCGAAGCGACATACTCCTCCCCAGTGGCCGCAGCTCACGCCTGTGTCTCACCGGCGTCCTGACCGGCCTCCTCCTCTTCCTGTCGCCCCCCGCCGCCGTGCCCGAATCCGGTGGGCCGACCGCCCTGCGCGGCAGCGCCTACATGGGCGTGGGCGTACGCGCCCACGACGAGGGCGCCTCCCTGGCCGGCGTCCGGTCAGCCGCCCCCCGGGTGACCCAGACCGAGGGCGTGGACGTCTCCAGCCACCAGGGCGACGTCGCCTGGCCCGCCCTGTGGGGTGCGGGCGCCCGGTTTGCCTACACCAAGGCCACCGAAGGGACGTACTACAAGAACCCCCACTTCACCCAGCAGTACGACGGCCCCTTCGGCACGGGCATGCTCCGGGGTTCGTACCATTTCGCCACCCCCGACACCACCGGCGGCAAGGCCCAGGCCGACTACTTCGTCGACCACGGCGGCGACTGGTCCAAGGACGGCAAGACCCTGCCCGGTGTCCTGGACATCGAGTGGAACCCCTACGGGGCCTCCTGCTACGGCAAGTCCAAGAGCGGCATGGTCAGCTGGATCAAGGACTTCCTGAACCGCTACAAGGCCCGCACCGGCCGCTCCGCCGTCATCTACACGGCCACCAACTGGTGGAAGGACTGCACCGGCGACTACTCCGGCTTCAGCTCCCACCCCCTGTGGATCGCCCGCTACGCCTCCACCCCCGGAACGCTGCCGGCCGGCTGGTCCTTCCAGACCATGTGGCAATACACCTCGACCGGCACGACCGTGGGCGACCACGACAGGTTCAACGGCTCCCTCACCAGGCTGCGCGCCCTCGCCAAGGGCTGACGCACCGCCGGGGTGGTGTGCGCGGAACCCGGCCCACCCGGCCGGCCCGCGCCCCGTCAGGCACGGCCCCCTGTCCCCGCCGCCTCCCATGGCGGCGGTATCCCAGTACCCGCACTCAGGCGTACTGCGCCCTGGCGGGCAGGCTGGAGGCATCACAACGCCATCACCGGACACCCCGTCACCCCGACACGGGCACGGACACGGGCACGGACACGCGTGGCTGTAGGTGGCGCTCGTGGCGCTCGGCGTGAGCGCCGTGTGCGGAGGAGCCGCACTGTCCTGGCCGGGCGACGAACTGCGCCGGGCGGCCGAGGGCGCGGCCCGCTCCGACGCCGAGTTCTTCTTCCCCGACGCGCCGCCCACCCTCACCGACTCCCGCCGCACCGAACTCGGCGGCCGTCCCGCGCACACCGTCGCCCTGGACGTCCCGCACGACGGCGGCACCGCACGTGTGGAACTCACGGCGGTCGCAGGGGCCCACGGTGAGTTCCTCCTCGCACTGACCGCCGGTGCCGGCGACGCGGCACCCCTCGCCGCCGTGCACGCCGTGCACGCCGTGCACGCCGTGGAGGCCGGCGTCCTGCTCGGCTAGGGCGGGGACGGGGACGGGTTCGGCGGAGACGCCCGCAGGGCGCTCAGCACCGCCCACACCACCGACACCAACGGCACCGCCACCACGGCCCCGATCACCCCGGCCACGATGCTCCCCGCGATCACGGACACCGCGACGACCAGCGGATGCAGCCGCACCGCCCAGCTCATCACCAGCGGATGCAGCACATGCCCCTCCAACTGGCCGATGACCACGATCAGCACCAGCACGGCGCCGGCCGTCAGCGGACCGCGCCCCGCCAGCGCCACGACCGTCGCCACCCCGAGCGCCACCGGCGAACCCACCAGCGGCACGAACGCGGCGAAGAACTCCAGCAGGGTCAGCGGCAGCGCCAGCGGCACCCGCAGCACGAACAGCGCGATGCCGACGAGGACCGCGTTCGTCGCGGCGATGATGATGATCCCCCGGGTGTACCCGGCGAAGGTCCGCCAGGCCGCGCGCCCGGCGCGGTCCCACCTGGGGCGCGCCCCGCGCGGCAGCAGCCGCAGGCTCACCCAGCCCCACAGCTTCTCACCGGAGTGGATGAAGAACACCGAGGCGAACAGCGCCAGCGCCCCGCCCGTGATCACCTCCACCAGCCGGCCGAGCCCGGAGACCGCGCTGCTGAACAGGCTGGCCCGGTGCCGGGAGAGATAGTCCGTCACCTCCTGCTGGAGTGCCGCCAGCCGCCCCGGGCTCAGCCGGAACGGCGGCTGCCGCAGCCACTCCTCGATCCGGTGCACCCCGCCCCGGAACTCCCCGCTCAGCCGCGTCGACTCGCTTGCCACGGAGTTGCCCACCAGCGCGAGCAGCCCCAGGATCAGCAGGATGCTGCCGAGGAGCGCGACGGCCACGCCGAGCGGCCGGGGCATGAACCGGTCCAGCACATCCACGAGCGGCCGCAGCACCGAGGTCACGACCAGCGCCAGGAACAGGGCGACGGCGATGAGCTGGAAGCGGCCCAGCACACCGAAGATGCCCCAGACGACGATCCCGACGAGGATGAGCCGCCACGCGTAGGCCGCGGCCACCCGCAGCCAGCCCACGGTCAGCTCGGCCACCGAGGTACGCGGGATGGACCGGGTCACCGAGGGCAGCCGCACGGTGTACGCCGGACGGCTGCCCGGCACCGAACCCCGCGCGGCCGGTCCGGAACGCTGCCGTCCCGTCCGCCGCCCCTCACCAGCCGCCACGCGCCCCGCCTCGCCTCCGCGTCCGCCGAGCCGACCGACGATCACCTACGACGACGCTACGGGCAAACGGGACACTGGGTTACGCCCGGTGGGCCGCTCGGCCTACTCCTGCCGTCGGCAGCCAGTTCCCCCTGCGGGCCGAGCGGGCGGCAGGCGGGGGAGCGCTCACTGCCGCATCCGAACTCCAGACCGATGACCGAACATTTGTTCGGGTCAAACAGGCCGGAATGCCCGGCTATGAGCAGAAGCAGTCAAGTAGGGGTGAGGAAACGTTCCGATGGTCCTACATGACGTCCGGAACATGGACGAATATACGGTCTCATGGACATTTTGCTGGTCGCCAGCGCGTTCAACAGCCTCACCCAGCGCGCCTACGCCGAACTCTCGGACGCGGGCCACCGGGTGGACGTCGTACTCGCCACGCACGGTCCCGACCCCGTCCGCGCCGCCGTCCGCGAACTCCGCCCCGAGCTGATCATCGCGCCCATGCTGAAGACGGCGCTCCCGGAGGACGTGTGGCGGGAGCACACCTGCCTCGTCGTGCACCCCGGCCCGCCCGGCGACCGGGGCCCCTCCTCACTGGACTGGGCCGTCGCCGGGGAGGTCACCCGGTGGGGCGTCACCGTCCTCCAGGCCGAGGCGGCCATGGACGCGGGCGCGGTCTGGGCCGACGAGCCCTTCCCCGTACCGGCCACCGGCAAGAGCGACCTGTACCGCAACGAGGCCGCCGACGCCGCCATGACCGCCCTGCACCGGGCGGTACGCCGGTACGCCGACGGCGACCACAAACCCCGCCCGCAGACCGCCGACCGGCCCGACGTGAGGTGGCGCGGCTACTTCCGCCAGGACCGGCGCCGCATCGACTGGGAGCACGACGACACCGGGACCGTCCTGCGCGGGCTGCGCGGCGCCGACTCCCAGCCGGGCGTGCTGGACGAACTCCACGGCCGCGAGGTGTTCCTGCACGGCGGACACCCCGAGGACCAGCTGCGCGGCCGCCCCGGCGACCTCCTCGCCACCCGCGCCGGAGCCGTCTGCCGCGCCACCCGCGACGGCGCCGTATGGATTCCCGAGCTGCGCCCCCGCAGGAACTCCGGCGACCCGGCACCCTTCCGGCGCCCCGCCGCCACCGTCCTCGCCTCCTGGAGCGCCCCGCACACCCCCGCGCTGCCGGAGATCCCGGCCCCGCTCGACCTCCCCGAAGGCCGCAGCACCTACGCCGACATCCGCTACCGGGAGCGCGGCGCCGCAGGCTTCGTCACCTTCTCCTTCCCCGGCGGCGCGATGAGCACCGGCCAGTGCCGCAGACTCCTCGCCGCCTACCGGTACGCACTCGCCCGCCCCACCTCCGTCCTCGTCCTGGGCGGCGCCCGCGACTTCTTCTCCAACGGCATCCATCTCAACGTCATCGAGGGCGCCCCCGACCCCGGCGAGGAGTCCTGGCGCAACCTCGAAGCCATGGACGACCTGGTCGAGGCCGTGCTGCGCACCACCGACCGGCTGGTGATCGCCGCGCTCGCCGGCAACGCGGCCGCCGGCGGCGCCATGCTCGCCCTCGCCGCCGACGAGGTGTGGTGCCGCACCGGCTCCGTCCTCAACCCGCACTACCGGCGCATGGGCCTGTTCGGCTCCGAGTTCTGGACGTACTCCCTGCCCCGCCGCACCGGCCCCGAGACCGCGCGCCGCCTCACCACCGAGGCCCTCCCCGTCAGCGCCGCCCGAGGGGTACGGCTCGGCCTGGTGGACCGTCTCGTCCCCGCCGCGCCCGGGGAGTTCGCGGGCACCGTCGAGGCCATGGCCGCCGAAGTCGCCGCCGCCCCCGGCCTGGCCGACCGGATCGCCGCCAAGTCCGCCGCCCGCCAGGCCGACGAGTCCCTGCGCCCCCTCGCCGACCACCGGCGCGACGAACTCGCCCGGATGCACGCCATCTTCTCCGACCCCACCGCGCCCTACCACGCCCTGCGCGCTGCCTTCGTCCGCAAGGTCCCCGCCACCAGCACCCGCCCCCTGCACCCCGGAGTCGGCCGATGACCGCCCCTGAACCCCTGCTGGTGGCCGGAGTCGGCAACATCTTCCTCGGCGACGACGCCTTCGGCCCCGAGGTGATCCGCGCCCTCGAAGCGCGCCCCCTCCCGCCCGGCGCCCATGTACGGGACTTCGGCATCCGGGGCATGGACCTCGCCTACGCCCTGCTCGGCGGCTGCGCCACCGCCGTACTCGTCGACGCCGCCCCGCGCGGGCAGCGCCCCGGCACCCTCTCCCTGGTCGAGGCCGCACCACCGGACGGCACCGTCGTGCCCGAGGCCCACGGCATGGACCCGGAGAAGGTGCTCGCCCTCGCCACCCACCTCGGCGACGAACCCCTGCCCCGGGTCCTCGTCCTGGCCTGCGAGCCCGCCGTGCTACCCGGCCCGGACGAGGACATCGCCCCCGGCCTCAGCGACCCGGTGCGCGCGGCCGTCGCACGGGCGGTCGACGCGCTGCACACCCTGATCCCCGTGCTGCTGGCGGATCCGGCCGCACCGTGGCCCCCGTTGGGCCGCCCGATGGAATCCGGGCCCCCGTACGCGGCTGCGCTGCCCGGCCACGCGGGCGGCGGAGCCGAAGATCGGTGAGACCCCTGGGCCGTGCCCGGCACGGCCCGGGGCCCAGCCCGATCTTCCCGAGGAGCTGTGCCCATGTGCCGGTCCGACGTCAAGCAGGCCGTCCTGGCCAAGAACGACGACCTCGCCGCCCGCCTCCGTGCGGACCTCGCCGAACGGGGCGTCACGGTGGTCAACCTGCTGTCCAGCCCCGGCAGCGGCAAGACCGAGCTCCTCGGCCGCGTCCTGGCCCGCGCCGTGCAGCGCGGCGTCCCCGTGGCCGCGCTCACCGCCGACCTGGCCACCGAGAACGACGCCCAGCGCCTCGCCCGCTCCGGCGCCCCCGTCCAGCAGCTCCTCACCGACGGCCTGTGCCACCTGGAGGCCGGCCAGGTCCGCGACCGCCTCGACGGCTGGCTCCCCGCCGACACCGAGGTGCTGTTCGTGGAGAACGTCGGCAACCTCGTCTGTCCCGCCTCCTACGACCTCGGCGAGACCCTCAGGATCTCGCTGATGGCCGTCACCGAGGGCGAGGACAAGCCCCTGAAGTACCCCACCGCGTTCGGCTCCGCCCACCTGGTCGCCATCACCAAGACCGACCTCGCCGAGGCGGCCCGCTTCGACGAGGCCGCCTTCCGGGCCAACGTGCAGCGGGTCAACCCCGGCGTCGAGACCGTACGGACCTGCGCCCGCAGCGGGGACGGCGTCGACGCCCTGCTGGAGCGCGCCCTCGCCGTCCGGCACGCGCCCCCCGCCCACCGCCCGCCACTGGCCCCCGGCCCGCACAGCCACGACCACGGCGGGCACTCCCACGACGACAGCGGCCACGACGACAGCGGCCACGGCCACGACCACCACCACCCGGCCGCCACCCCCCTCGCGTGACCGCCCCCGCGACGGGCCGGGTGCGCCGCCGCCTCACCGTGCGGGGCACGGTGCAGGGGGTCGGCTTCCGGCCCCATGTGCACCGGCTCGCCGCGGAGCACGCCCTCACCGGCTTCGTCGGCAACACCGCCGACGGCGTCCTCATCGAGGTCGAGGGCCCCCTCGCCGAAGTGCGGCTGTTCTGCGCGGAGCTGGCAGAACGCCCGCCCCCGCTCGCCTCCGTCACCGGCATCGGTCACGAGGATCTCCCCGCCGCCGGCACCGACGACGCGTTCATCATCCGGGCCACCGGACACACCGCCGGCCGTACCCAGTTGCCGCCCGACACCGCCACCTGCGCCGACTGCCTGCGCGAACTCGCCGCCCCGGCCGACCGCCGCCACCGGCACCCCTTCGTCACCTGCACCCACTGCGGTCCCCGCTTCACCATCTCCACCGCGATGCCCTACGACCGCGCGGCCACCACCATGGCCCGCTTCCCGCTGTGCCCCGCCTGCGCCCGCGAGTACGGCGACCCGCTCGACCGGCGCTTCCACGCCCAGCCCGTCGCCTGCCCCGACTGCGGCCCCCGCCTGAGCCTCGTCCCCGCCGAGGGCACCGGAGTCCGGCCGGCCCGCGACGCCGAAGCCCTCACCGCCGCGCGGGCCCTGCTCGCCCAGGGCCGGATCGTCGCCGTCAAGGGTCTCGGCGGCTACCACCTCGCCTGCGACGCCACGAACCCCCGTGCCGTCGCCACCCTGCGCGCCCGCAAGGAACGCGGCGGCAAGGCGTTCGCGGTGATGTGCGCCGACCTGACCACCGCCGAACGCGTCGCCCATGTATCAGCGGCCGAACGGGCCTTCCTCACCGGCCCCGAACGCCCCATCGTCCTGCTGCGCGCCCGCACCGCCGGCGACGGCCCCCGCCTGGCCGGCGACATCGCGCCCGGCAGTCCGCACCTCGGCGTCCTGCTGCCCTACACCCCCGTGCACACCCTGCTGTTCGGCCTGCCCGGCGATCCCCCGGGACCCCGCGCGCTCGTCATGACCAGCGGCAACCGCTCCGGCGAGCCGATCGTCACCGACGACGCCGAGGCACTGATCAGGCTCGCCGGACTGGCCGACGCCTGGCTCACCCACGACCGCGCCGTCGCCGCCCCCTGCGACGACTCCCTGCTCCGGGTACGCCCCGACGGCACCGCCCAACTCCTGCGCCGCTCAAGGGGATACGTCCCGCGTCCACTGACCCTCCCGGTGCCGGTGAGGCCCGCCCTCGCGGTCGGCGGCGACCTGAAGAACGCGCTCTGCCTCGGCGAGGGCGACCAGGCGTGGTTCGGGCCGCACATCGGGGACATGGGCGACCTCGCCGCCCTGGACGCCGCCCGCCGGGCCGAGACCCACCTCACCGCCCTGACCGGCGTCGCCCCGCGTCTGATCGCCGCCGACCGGCATCCCGGCTACCACTCGGCCGCCCACGCCCGCCGCCGCGCCACCGAGTCCGGCCTGCCGGAACCGGCTCTGGTGCGGCACCACCACGCCCACATCACCTCCGCCATGGCCGAACACGGCCTCGACGGCACCACCCCCGTCATCGGCGTCGCCTTCGACGGCACCGGCTACGGCGACGACGGCACCGTATGGGGCGGCGAGATCCTGCTCGCCGACTACACCGGGTACCGGCGCTTCGCCCACCTCGTCCCCGCCCCGCTGCCCGGCGGGGACACGGGCGTCGCCAACCCCTGCCGGCAGGCACTGGCCCGGCTCTGGGCGGCCGGAGTCGACTGGACCCCCGACCTGCCCAGCGTCGCCGCCTGCACCGAGACGGAACTCACTGTGCTGCGACGCCAGTTGGAGCGGCAGGTCGCCTGCGTGCCGACCAGCAGCATGGGGCGCCTCTTCGACGCCGTGTCCTCCCTCACCGGTGCCTGCCACCGCGCGGGCCACGAGGCCGAGGCGGCGCTCGCCCTGGAGGCGCTGGCCCTGCGGGCGCGGGACGCGGACAGCGTCGAGTACCCCTTCGGCCTCGCCCCCGGACCGCGGGCCGACCCCGCCCCGATGCTGCGCGCCCTCCTCGCCGACCGGCGCCGTGGCGTGCCCGCGCCCGTGCTCGCCGCCCGCTTCCACCGGGGCGTCGCGGGCGCCGTCACCGAGCTGTGCCGGCGTGCCCGCGAGGCAACCGGCCTGACCACCGTGGCCCTGACCGGCGGAGTCTTCGCCAACGCCCTGCTGGAGGAGGACAGCACCGCCCGGCTCACCGCCGACGGCTTCACCGTCCTGCGGCACTGCCGGGTGCCGCCCAACGACGGCGGACTGGCGCTCGGACAGCTCATGGTCGCGGCCCACGCGACCGGGCCGGCCCGACCCCGCTGATCCGCCGGCCCGGCCATCAGCGCACCCCAGACGAGACGGAGTGACCCATGTGTCTTGCAGTGCCCGGCAAGGTCGTCGCCATCGACGACGGCGCCGACCCGCTCACCGGGCTCGTCGACTTCGGCGGCGTGCGGAAGCAGGCGTGCCTGGAGTACCTGCCCGACGTGAAGGTGGGGGAGTACGTCATCGTGCACGTCGGCTTCGCCCTGCAGCGGCTCGACGAGGAGTCGGCCCGCGCCTCGCTGGAGCTGTTCGAGCAACTGGGGCTGCTGGAGGAGGAGTTCGGGGACGCCTGGGAGCAGGCCGAGCGGCAGGGAAGCGGGAGTGAGAGCCGGTGAGGTACATCGACGAGTTCAACGACCCCGCGCTGGCCCGCCGCCTGCTGGACGAGATCCGCGCCACCGTCACCCGGCCCTGGGCCCTGATGGAGGTGTGCGGCGGCCAGACCCACTCCATCATCCGGCACGGCATCGACCAACTCCTGCCCGATGAGGTCGAGCTGATCCACGGCCCCGGCTGTCCGGTGTGTGTCACCCCGCTCGACGTCATCGACAAGGCCCTCGCCGTGGCCGCCCGCCCCGGCGTGATCTTCTGCTCCTTCGGCGACATGCTGCGGGTGCCCGGCACCGACCGCGACCTGTTCCGGGTCAAGGGCGAGGGCGGCGACGTACGCGTGGTGTACTCCCCGCTCGACGCGCTGGAACTGGCACGCAAGCACCCGGAGAAGCAGGTGGTGTTCTTCGCCATCGGCTTCGAGACCACCGCCCCCGCCAACGCCATGGCCGTCCACCAGGCCCGCCGGCTCGGCCTCACCAACTTCAGCCTGCTGGTCAGCCATGTCCGGGTGCCCCCGGCGATCGAGGCCATCATGACCGCCCCCGAATGCCGGGTGCAGGGCTTCCTCGCCGCCGGGCACGTGTGCAGCGTGATGGGCACCGCCGAGTACCCCGAGCTCGCCGAACGGCACCGGGTCCCGATGGTGGTCACCGGGTTCGAACCGCTCGACATCCTGGAGGGCATCCGCCGCGCCGTCCACCAGCTGGAGCGCGGCGAGCACCGGGTGGAGAACGCCTACCCCCGTGCCGTCCGCGAGGAGGGCAACCCGGCCGCCCTGCGCATGCTCGAGGACGTCTTCGAGGTCACCGACCGCAACTGGCGCGGCATCGGACCCATCCCGGCCAGCGGCTGGCGCCTCGCGGAGGCGTACCGCGCCTACGACGCCGAGCACCGCTTCGACGTCACCGGCATCCGCACCGAGGAACCCGCCGTCTGCCGGGCCGGTGAGGTGCTCCAGGGCCTGATCAGGCCCACCGAGTGCGAGGCGTTCGGCACCGCATGCACCCCGCGCACCCCGCTCGGCGCCACCATGGTCTCCAGCGAGGGCGCCTGCGCCGCCTACTACCTGTACCGCCGCGTGGAAGGCGGTCCCGCGCCACGCGGACCGCGCATCCCGCGAGAGGAGATGAACCCCGTTGGCTGACCTCACCGAGGCCCCCGCGACCGACCCCGCCGACTGGACCTGCCCCGCCCCCCTGCGCGACCAGGGCGTGGTCGTCATGGGTCACGGCGGCGGCGGCGCCCTCTCCGCCGAGCTGATCGACCAGGTCTTCGCCCCCGCCTACGGCAACCCCACCCTGGCCGGGCTCGCCGACTCCGCCGTACTCGAACTCGGCGGCGCCCGGCTGGCGTTCTCCACCGACTCCTACGTGGTGCGCCCGCTGTTCTTCCCCGGCGGCTGCCTGGGCGATCTCGCCGTCAACGGCACGGTGAACGACCTGGCGATGAGCGGCGCGCGGCCCGCCTACCTGTCCACGGCGTTCGTACTGGAGGAGGGCGTCGAACTGGCGGTCGTGGACCGGATCGCCCGCGCCCTGGGCGCCGCCGCCCGCGCCGCGGACGTCACCGTAGCCACCGGCGACACCAAAGTGGTCGAGTCCGGCCACGGCGACGGCGTCTACGTCACCACCGCCGGCGTCGGCCTCGTACCCGACGGCGTCGACATCCGTCCCCAGCGGGCGCGGCCCGGCGACGCCGTCATCGTCAGCGGGCCGATCGGGCTGCACGGTGTCGCGGTGATGAGCGTGCGCGAAGGGCTGGAGTTCGGCGTCGAGATCGAGTCCGACACCGCGCCGCTCGCCGGGCTCGTGGCGGCCATGCTCGCCGTCACCAAGGACCTCCACGTACTGCGCGACCCCACCCGGGGCGGGCTCGGCGCCTCCCTGAACGAGATCGCCCGCGCCTCCGGCACCGGGGTCAGGATCACCGAGCGGGCCGTACCCGTGCCGGACGAGGTCGCCAACGCCTGCGGCTTCCTCGGCCTGGACCCGCTCTACGTCGCCAACGAGGGCAGGCTCGTCGCCTTCGTACCCCGCGAGCACGCCGACGCCGTGCTCGCCGCGATGCGCGCCCACCCCGAGGGCGCCGGGGCCGCGCCGATCGGGGAGTGCGTGGCCGAGCACCCCGGCATGGTCACCGTCGCCACCGCGCTCGGCGGCACCCGGGTGCTGGATCTGCCGCTGGGGGAACAGCTCCCCCGCATCTGCTGACCGGCACGCACGCGAACCGGCCCCGCCCGCGAAGGACGGGACCGGTTGACGCGTACGGGGATCAGGGCACCGACTCCACGGCCGTGATCTCCAACTCCCTGCCGCCGCGCAGATCCTGCGAGGGCTGGTCACAGGCCGGGCACCAGAAGAACGGGGGCATGCCCACCGCGAACTCCTCCGCGCACCCGCCGCACCAGGCCACCGCCGTCACCTGCTCCACCACCAGATCGGCCGAGGCGAGCGGGGTGCCGTCCCGGGCCACCTCGAAGGCGAAGCGCAGCGCGTCCGGCACCACACCCGCCAGCTCACCGACCCGCACGGTCACCGAGGAGACGTCCCCGGCGCCGTCCGCGCGGGCGATCTCCCCGGCCTGCTCCACGATCGCGGTAGCGATCGACAGCTCGTGCACCGCTGTCTCACGGGTGCCGGCGGGCCGTGCGCAGGCCGCCGGTCATCCGGTAGATCTTGATCTCCCGGAGCATCCCGGGGACCTCCTTCACCAGCAGCAGCACCGTCAGACCGGCCAGCACGGCGGCCTGGGCGACGAGTACGCGCCGCCCCGTCCACACGGTCCGCTCGGTCTCCCGCACGGCTCTCTCGACCTTCATGGCGCTCACTTCCTGTCCTTTCAGGCCGGCGGAATGTTCGGCATGACGTCGAGGATGGCGTCATGCCGCTTGCTGCGGACACCCGTGGAGCGGCTCGCGTCGGCGGTGCCGTCCTCGTGGTGCCCGGTCTGCTCCTGGTAGGGGCCCTGATTGCCCTCGTGCAGGCCCGGCACGTGTGTCGGCGTGTCCGCCTTCACCTGGGGACGGCCCACTCTGATCCTGCCCATGAACGTCTCCTCTCTCGGCTTCACGAACGCTCTCGGCTTCACGAACGCTCGGTGAGCTCCGCGAAGAACCGCTCGACGACCGGCCACACCCGGCCCCCGCCGGACAGCCCCTGCCACTCGGTGCGGACCAGGGCGACCATCCGGAAGCAGTCGTCGATCGGTACGATCCAGTGCTCCTCCTGGCCGCGCACCGTGTTGATCAGCAGGGCCTCCACCTCGGGTACCACGGAGGCGAGCTGCGGACACGTGGCGGCCAGGCCGTGCCAGGCGCCGGAGTCCACCTCCCACCGCATGGCCCCGGCCGGGCTCGGCCCCTGCGCGGTCACCGTGCCGTCGGCGCGCGGGACGAAGAACACCAGCCCCACCGGCACGCCCAGCGCCGCCGTGTCGACCGGCGCGAGCCGCACCCGGCGCCGGGGCACCGGCCGGTACCGGCCGCCGCCCGCCCCCTGCTCGGAGAACAGCACCGAACAGGGACCGCAGACACAGCGGACCTCGTCGGCCGCCGGCTCGAACAGATGCGGATGCTCCTCGGCAACCGGCGCGGCACACAGCTCGCACACCTCCGGCCGTCCGGCGCCGGCCAGGGCCGGACCGGTACGGATCAGCCGCGCCAGCGCCCCGCTCACCGCGCCTCCTGCCGATGCTCCGCCCGGCGCGTGGTCAGCGTGGCGAGCGGCACGAACGCGGGCGGCCTCGCCCGCTCGGCGGTGACCGCCTCCACCGCCCGCAGCTCCGGCGCGGCGGCCAGTACGGCCGCCCGCACCACCTCGGTGACGTCCCCGCCACCCCCGCCGCACCCCGACCCGCAGCCACCACCGCCCGAGTCGACCCGGACCCGGGCCACCTCGCCCTCGACGCCCAGCCAGTGGAGGTCCCCGCCGCGCTCGCGCACCGCAGGCCGCAGCCGCTCCACCGCGCGCTCGGCCCGCCGTTCCGGCGACTCGGGGTGCAGGGAGTGCAGCACCAGCAGATGGGACAGCAGCTCGTCACCGGCCACCCGCTCCAGCAGGGCGGCGTCCGCCCCGTCGAGCAGCCGGGCCAGTGCCTCCCCGTACACCTCGGTCAGCAGGGCCACCGACTCCAGCGCCTCGGCCGACTCGCCGCCGGACTCCAGCCGCTCCAGCCGCTCCAGCAGCTCGTCCAGCCGGGTGAGCCGTGCCTCCACCGCGGGGTCGGCGAGCCGGGCGCCGTCAGCCATGGTTCGCGCCGTAGGTGGGGGAGTGCACCACGTCCAGCGTCTTGCCCTTGCCCATGTACATGTGGACACCACAGGGCAGACAGGGGTCGAAGCTGCGCACGGTGCGCATGATGTCGACGCCCTTGAAGTCGTCCGGCCCGTTCTCCTCGAAGATCGGCTGTCCCTGGACCGCGTCCTCGTACGGGCCGGGGGTGCCGTAGATGTCGCGGGGACTCGCGTTCCACGGGGTCGGCGGGTACGGGTGGTAGTTGGCGATCTTCTTGTCCTTGATCACCAGGTGGTGCGAGAGGACCCCGCGCACGGCCTCGTGGAAGCCGCAGCCGATCGCCTCGTCCGGGACCTCGAAGTCCTGGAACACCTTGGTCTCGCCAGCCCGCAGCAGGTCCATGGACTCCTCCAGGAACTGCAGCGCCATCGCCGCCGCGTAGGCGACGAAGTACGGCCGGGCGCGGCCGCGTTCGATCGTGTTGCTCCACTGCGGGACGCGCCACTCCAGCGTGGTCTCCGGCAGCGACTCGCCCTTGGGGAGCTGGATGCGGACGCTGCCGTTGCCCGAGGAGACGTACCGGGTGTCGACCAGGCCGCTCAGCGCGGTCGACCACAGCCGGGCCAGCGGGCCGCCGCCGGTGTCCAGCGCGAGGTGCTCGCCGGTGTCCTTGTGGTGCCAGCGCGGGCTCATCACCCAGCTGTAGTTCCCGTCGAACTCGCGCTTCTGCGGCACCGGGACGGTCGTCTGGTTCCACGGGTGGCGCATGTCGACCGGGTTGCCCAGCGGGTCGTGCGTGACGAAGGGCTGCTCGTTGACCCAGTCGTCGTAGAAGGAGCTGCCGAGCATGATGCGGATGCCCAGGTTGATGTCGACCAGGTTGTTGGTGACCAGCTTCCCGTCGACGACGATCCCTGGCGTCACGTACATCGCCTTGCCCCACTCGTTCATGGTGGCGTAGCGGTAGTCGGCGACGGCCGGGTCCTGCCAGGCGCCCCAGCAGCCCAGCAGGATGCGGCGCCTGCCTACCTCCTCGTAGCCCGGCAGGGCCTCGTAGAAGAAGTCGAAGATGTCGTCGGCCAACGCCACCGACTTCTTGACGAAGTCGATGATGTGCATCAGCCGGCTGAGGTAGTCGGTGAAGACGCCGGGCTGCGGCATGGTGCCGACACCGCCCGGATACAGCGTCGAGGGGTGCACATGGCGGCCCTCCATGAGACAGAACATCTCCCGGGTGACGCGGCTGATCTTCAGCGCCTCCTTGTAGACCTCGCCCTCGAAGGGGTTGTACGACCGCATGACGTCGGCGATGGTCCGGTAGCCGTGGATGTCGCCGCGCGGGGCTTCGGTGCGCTCGGCGCGGGCCAGGACACCGGGGTTGGTGGCCTTGACCATCGCCTCGCAGTAGTCCACGAACAGCAGGTTGTCCTGGTAGATCGTGTGGTCGAACATGTACTCGGCGGCCTCGCCGAGGTTGGTGATGTGCTCGGCCATCGGCGGGGGTTTGATGCCGTACGCCATCTGCTGGGCGTAGTTGGAGCACGTGGTGTGGTTGTCCCCGCAGATGCCGCAGATGCGCGAGGTGATGAAGCCCGCGTCACGCGGGTCCTTGCCCTTCATGAAGACCGAGTAGCCGCGGAACAGCGACGAGGTGCTGTGGCACTCCGACACCTCCCGGTTGGCGAAGTCGATCTTCGTGTAGATGCCCAGGTTGCCGATGATCCGGGTGACCGGATCCCACGACATGTCCACGAGCTGGGCGGGCTTGCGTCCCGTGGGCCGGGATTCGGTGGTCGTCATCTGCGGTACTGCCCCTCGCTGTCGGGGTGGTGCGGGTGGGGGGTGGGTGCGGATCGCGGCCGGCCCGGCGTCAGGGACGCCAGTACGGGTCGTAGCCGCTGGTGAGCTTGCTCCTGCGGTGCCGCCACTTGGGCTCGTGGTCGACCATCTCGTTGGTCACGCCGCGCAGTCGGCGGATGATGGCGCCGTACGGCTTGATGACCATCGAGGACAGGGTGCCGCCGGGCGGTTCGTCCATGAACGGCATGAACGCGTCCGGGAAGCCGGGCATCGTGCACCCGATGCAGATGCCGCCGACGTTCGGGCAGCCGCCGATGCCGGCCATCCAACCGCGCTTGGGCACGTTGCAGTTGACCACCGGTCCCCAGCAGCCGGTCTTCACCATGCACTTGGGCGAGTTGTAGTCGAGCCCGAAGTCCGCCTGCTCGTAGTACGAGCCCCGGTCGCAGCCCTCGTGGACGGTCTTGCCGAACAGCCACTGCGGCCGCAGCATGTGGTCCAGCGGGGGCGGCGGCGCGGAACCGGCGGCGTGCTGGAGCACCCAGATCAGGGTCTCCATGAAGTTCTCGGGCTGGATCGGGCAGCCGGGCACGTTGACGATGGGCAGCCCGGCCGTCGACCGGTAGTCCCAGCCCAGGTAGTCACCGAGGCCCATGGAGCCGGTCGGGTTGCCGGCCATGCCGTGGATGCCGCCGTAGGTCGCGCAGGTGCCGGCCGCGACCACCGCCCACGCCTTCGGGGCGAGCTGGTCGATCCACCAGTTGATGGTCTGCGGCTGCCCCGTCTCGGGGTCGTTGCCGAACGACGTCCAGAAGCCGTCGCCCTCGATGATGTCCTGGTTGGGCACCGAGCCCTCGATGACCAGGATGAACGGGGTCTCCAGCTCGCCGCGCGCCGCCTGCCGGTAGGGGGTGAGGAAGTCCTCCCCGCCCATGCTCGGCGACAGCACCTTGTTGACCAGGTTGACCTTGGGCAGTCCGGGGATCAGGCCGAGGACCACGTCCTCGACGGAGGGCTGCGTGGCCGCCGTCAGGGAGACGGTGTCGCCGTCGCAGCTCATCCCCTCCGAGATCCAGAGGATGGTGATCTCGTCCATCCCCTCGTGCTCCTCGGATCGCTCGACGCCCTCGCGGGCCGCGGTGGTGTGGCTCTCGGTCGTCATGTCGCCTGCCTTCGCTGCGGTCGGTCGGCCGCGGGTGAGTCGGTGTCGCCGTCGGGGCGTCCGGGGCTCGGGTCCGGCGGGGCTCAGGGTCGCGGCTCGGCGCCGTCCCCGAGGGGTTCGAGTTCTTCGGGCTTGAAGTAGTGGAAGCGGCCGTACCAGCCGTGCAGTTCCGCCGCCGGGTCGTCGTCGACGGTCACCGCGAGGTGCACGCTGCCGTCCACGTCGTGGAAGACCCCGGCGACCTCGGCGGTGCGGCCCACCAGGAACATGTCCTGGGCGTCCGCCCCGCGCAGCCGCGGGTTCAGCCGTACCTTGCTGCCGGTGCCGAGGTGGACGCCGACCACCGGCACGGTGTCCGTCGTCGGGGACAGCCCCGCGTCGCCGCCCTCCTGCCACCAGGCCGGCCGCGCCTCGGGGGCCGCCCCGACCGGGGTCAGGGACCGGATCGCGCCGTGCAGGCCGGCGAAGACCTCGGGCGGCATCGTGTCGACCCGGTCGAGGATGCGGGCGGCGCGCGGATCGGTCGCACGCGCCTCCGCCTTCTCCTCGTCGGTCAGCAGCATCGTGCGCAGCGTCAGGATCTCGTCGATCTCCGCCGCGTCGTGCAGATCGCCCGGACTCTCCGGCGCCACCTGCGGGTGGTCCGGCAGGATGATCGGCGCCGACAGCAGCACGGGGCCGGTGGCGCCGTCCTCGCTCGCCCCGGCCGGACCGCCCAGCACGGGGAAGGTGAAGGCGCTGCGGCAGCCGCGCGCCCGCTCCCGCAGCGCGGCGGGCGGGTCGGTCTGCGAGACGAACTCCAGCCCGTCGCCGCCGATCAGGGTGTGCGCGGCGAGCAGCGCCTGCCGCAGCGCCTCGGCGCGCGGGGCACGGGCGTCCCGCGCCTCGCCCGCGTTCTCGGTGCGAACGCACAGCCGGTACAGACCGTCCCCCAGTTCCTCGGCCGCGACCGTGGTGCGCGCCTCCACCCGCTCGCGGCGGCGCACCACCCGTCCGGCGCCCAGTTCCTCGGTGGCCACGGCGGGCGGCGCGGAGACCTCGACGGTGCACGGGCCGCGCAGCAGCTCCGCCAGCGGCCGCCCGAGGTCCACCTCGTACGGGACCGCCTCGTCGAAGCTCAGCTGCGCCGTGCCGTCGCCGGCACGCAGCGACTCCACCGGCCGGTGCCGGCCGTCCTCGCCCAGTGCCTCTACCTGCTTGCGCTGGAGCTGGAGATACCGCACCCGTACCCGCAGCACCGCGTCCGGAGCCGCCCGTACCAGGCACTCGGTGCGCTGGTACCAGGAGTCCGCCGAACCGGAGATGCCCTCGGCGACCGGGCCGTCCGCCTCCACCCAGGTACGGGGCAGCAGCACCCCGAACTGCCAGCGGACCCGGTTCTTGGCCGAGGAACGCCGGTAGGGGTAGAGCAGATAGCCCTCGTACAGCACGGCATCCGCGACCGCGCCCACCTCGGTGAACGGATCGCCGGACAGCCCCTCGGGGATGTCCCGGCCGGGCGTGGCGACGCATGCGCCGCCCTCGCCTCCCGTGTCAGCCATGCCGCCTCCTCGCCACCGGTGCAATGGGGCGATGTCTTCCACCGTTCTCCCTCACCGTCACACCGCTCACGCTGCCTCGCCCCTTGGGCGGACCCTGGTTGAGCCGCGTGGGTGACGCGCGGGGGAGGGCTCAGTCGTCGGTGCCGCCGGTGTCGCCGGTGCCGTCACGACCGTCCTCGCCCCGCCCGCGCCGGGACCGGACCACCTCCACCAGCAGCGGCACCAGGGAGAGCGCCACCACGACCGCGATCAGCGGCAGCAGACAGTCGTCCACGTCGTCCACCGACGAGCCGAGCGCCCAGCCCATCAGCACCAGGCTCTGGGACCACAGCACCCCGCCGACCGTCTGCCAGACCGTGAAGGTCCCGGCCGGCACCCCGAGCGCCCCGGCGGCCGGATGCAGCACGGAGCGCAGCATCGGCACGAACCGGCCGATCACCAGCGCCTTGCGGTACCCGTACCTGGCCAGCAGCCGTTCCGCCCGCGCGACGCCCTCCCTGACCCGGCGGCTGGAGGTGCGGGTCAGCAGTGCCCGGCCGCCGTGCCGCCCGATGAGGAAACCCACCTGGGCGCCCGCCACCGTGCCCACGGCGGCGCACAGCATCACCTGCCACAGCACCAGCCGGGGCGGCTGACCGCCGTGCTGGACCGCGCTGAGCACCCCGGCCGGGAACAGCAGCGTGTCGCCCGGCAGGAAGAAGCCGACGACCAGCAGCCCGGATTCGGCGAAGGTCACCGCCAGCACGCCCAGGGCGCCGAAGGCGGTCAGCAGGGACGCGCTGTCCGTGGGGTTGACGGCGTTCACCCGCCCATCGCCTCCCGGCCCGCCGATCGGTCGTCCGACACCCAGTCTCACGTGAACCGGGCGCGCGCGCCCGCGCGTCGTGCCGCGCGCACACCCTCTGTCGCGGTCCCGACACGGGCCGTAGACTCATCCGTAGCGCGGGGCGGTTGACAGGGGGAGCCGACATGCCGGAAGCGCCGTACGGCCCGGACCAGCACTTCACCGTTCCGCCGATGCCGCACGGGCCGCCGCCCGGGTCCGCGGACCCGCTGCGCGCGGCCGCCGTGGCCCTGCTCAACCTGAGCGGACTCGGCCTCGGCTACGCCCTGCTCCGTAGATGGGGCCCGCTGGTCCTGTGCCTGGCGGCCACCGCCGTCCTCCTCTTCGTCGCGCTGCCCGCCGACGCCGGCGGCGTGCCCACCGTGGTACCCGCCGGCTACGGCGTCTTCCTGCTGCTGGCCGCCGCCCACGGCGCCCGGTCGGGACTGCGCACCCCACTGGCCGCCCGCGCACCTCTCGCTCTGCTGCTGGGCCTGGTGCTGCTCGCCGTACCGGTGGGCGGCGCGCTCTGGTACGACGGCGCCCGCGAGGAGGCCGGGCAGCAGGCGCTGCTCGACCGGCTGGAGAAGGCCGACGACCTGGTGGCGGCGGCGGGCCGGGGGACCTTCGCAGCGTCCCGCTCCGACTACCGCGCCGCCCTCGCCGTCTACCGCGACCTCGCGGTCGACCACCCCGGCTCGCGCGCCGCCGACCGCGTCCCCGCCCGGCTGCGCGCCTACTACTCCACCGTCGGCGCCGCGTACGGCCGCCGGGAGTACTGCCTGGCCGTCGAACCCCTCCAGTTCCTGCGCACGGTGCCGCGCACCATCCCGGCCGACCGGCTCGGCCCGCTCGCCCACTGGCCCGACGACCGGCTCGCCACCTCGCTCTACGAGTGCGGCGCGGCCGATCTCAGCGACGGCGGGGAGGCATGGACCGGCCACTTCCGCGACCTGCTCGCCACCTTCCCCGGGTCGGCCGCCGCCGCCAAGGTGGTGCCCGCCGTCGACACGGCCGTCCGCACCGCCCAGCGGGGTGTGAGCGGGGCCGCGCCCTGCGCCGCCGTGGACCGGCTGCGCGCCCTCGGCACCCGGCTCACCGACCTCGCCTCCGCGCCCGGTGACGCCGTAGCCTCCCTCACCGCGGCCGCCGCCCGCGCCGGCCGCGCGGGGGACGCGGGAGCCTACGAGTGCGGGGTCGACCAGTTCGAGGACGGCGACTTCGCCGGGGCGCGGGGGAGCATGCGGAGCTATGTCTCGGACACCCGGAGCGGTGCGAAGCGGGAGCGGGCCAAGAAGATCGCCATCGGCGCCGAGGTCGCCCAGACCCTCCCGGACGCCGGGAAGACCCTGCCCACGACCGCCTCCGGGGGCAGCATCTCCGTCACGGTGAAGAACGACAGCCCCCGCGACATCACCGTCCTCTACACCGGTCCGGTCACCGGCAGCTTCACCCTCAAGGCGTGCGGCGGCTGCACCGCGTACTCCCTGGGCGCGACCATCACGCGCGGCTTCAAGCCGTGCTCCGACAGCGGGCGGGACTACCCCCGGCGCACCATCCAACTGCCGGTCGGGACCACGTACTTCGTGCACCAGCCGGGCGGCATCGGCGCGGGTACGCCCGCCTCCGACACCGCGCGGCTGCGGGCGGGCTACGTGTACACCGAATGCGCCTACACCACGCGGACGTTCGGGTCCGGGACCTGACCGGGCAGGCGTGCCCGGCGCGGCAGGGTCCGGCTCATGGCGCAGAACAGGGGCGCCGGCCCCGGTCCGGGGGCGCGCTCAAGCCAGTCCCGGTACGCCGGTGCCTGGTGGGCCACCTCCCAGTAGGCGTCGGCCAGTTCCGGGAAGCCCCGGTCGAGATCGGTCTCGGTGCGCGCCGCGACCAGCAGCCGGACCCCGATCGGGTCGCCGTGCAGCGGGCGGATGGCGAGATCGGACCGGGGGTGCGCGGTGGGCTGGCTGACCGTGACCACCTCGCCGGTGGCGGCCAGCGAGTAGGCGGTGAGGTAGTCGCCGTGCAGCATGTCCGGCTCGATCCCCGCCTCGCGCAGCACCCGGCAGATCGCGTCCCACTCGCCGTCCACCGTGGAGTCGACCATCCACCGGTCCTCGGCCAGCTCGGTGAGCCGCACCTCGGGCCGGGCCGCCGCCGGATGGTCCGCGGCCAGCGAGACGAACTGCGGCTCCCGCTCCACCAGCACCCGTACGCGCAGCCCCTCCGGCACCCGCAGCGGGCTGCCCTCCACCTCGTGCACGAAGGCCAGGTCGAGCGCCCCCTCGGCGACCAGCCGCAGCAGCGCGTTCGCGGACGCGTCCATCTGGAGCGAGGGGTCGGCCGCGGGCACGCGTGAGCGCAGCCGGCGCAGCCAGCCGGGCAGAGCGCGGCTCGCGGTGGCGCCGATCCGCAGCCGGGGCCCGGCCGAGGCGCGGGCGGCGGCCGCGCGGGCGTCGGTGACGAGCGCGGCGAGTTCCCCGACCAGCGGGCGGGCCCGGCTCAGCACCAGGCGGCCCAGCGGGGTCGGACGGCAGCCGGTGTGGCCGCGGCTGAAGAGCCGGCCGCCCAGCGCCTGTTCGATGCGGGCCAGCTGGGTGCTCAACGAGGGCTGAGCCAGGCCGAGTTCACGCGCCGCCTGATGCAGGCTGCCCGCATCGGCGATGGCGCACAGAACCCGGAAGTGCCTCACCTCTAGCTCCATGACGGGAGCCTAGGGCGGCTCGGCATGCTCACGCCAGACGCAGAAATCGCCGCGCACCGCCACGAGTTGGCGGTGATAGCCCGGTGCTATCGCAACTTGCCATTAGCCGGGGGCTGTTGATCTATCCAAGACTTCGGAGACAGCCGGTCGTCCACCCCCACCCGAACGACTGGCCACCCCCACACGCATCGAAAACAGGAGCACCCCACATGTCGTCCTCCAGCATGCCCGCGAAGACCACCAGAGTGTTCGCCGCCCTCGGTCTCGGCGTGGCCGCCGCCACGTTCGGCGCCGCCACCCCGGCCGCCGCCCAGGCTGCCCCCGTCGCCGCCCACGCCGGCCACGCCGGCTACACCGGCTCGGCGAAGGAGGCGGCGAACAACAACGCGTTCTTCGACGCGGTCATGAAGTCGGTCGCCGAGAAGCAGGCCGCCAACCCGGGCCTGCGGTCGGTCACCGTCACGTACAACCCCTCGGCGGCGCCGAGCTTCCGCTCGCAGATATCGAGCTCCACGTCCATCTGGAACAGCTCGGTCTCCAACGTCAGGCTCGCCTCGACCTCCGGCACCGGCAACTTCTCCTACCGCGAGGGCAACGACTCGCGCGGCTCGTTCGCCTCCACCGACGGCCACGGCCGGGGCTACGTCTTCCTCGACTACGCGCAGAACCAGCAGTACGACTCGGTCCGGGTCACCGCGCACGAGACCGGTCACGTGCTGGGCCTGCCCGACCACTACAGCGGCCCGTGCAGCGAGCTGATGTCCGGTGGCGGCCCCGGCACCTCCTGCACCAACCGCTACCCGAACGCCGCCGAGCGCTCCCGCGTCAACCAGCTGTGGGCCAACGGGCTCGCCAAGGCGCTGTCCAAGGTGAACCAGGACCGCTGACGGTCCCCCGCCAACCTGTGGGCCGTCGTCCGTGAC
>NZ_JBHXLV010000109.1:0-21854 GCF_042721685.1 Streptomyces sp. NPDC058459
CCCCGGAGACGGTCCTCCGGGGTGCCCGTACCCCTGTCCGCCCCTACTTGGCGCGGCGGGCCACCGTGAAGTGGTCGATGCGCTCGCCGGTCTCGGCGATGCCGGACACGGTCAGCGTGGTGTGCCGTCCCTTGTGGGCGGGGGTGACGTCCACGCGCAGGAACGAGTAGTCGAGGTAGCGCACCCGGGACCAGGCGACGGTCTCGGGCTTCTTGCCGTCCTTGAGGTTGACGAAGGAGGCGACGGACTCGACCTCGTGCTCGTTCCCCTCGTAGCTGTCGGGCGCGGTGAAGGCGTAGAGGCTGCGGCCGGCCGCGCCCGCGGTGACGTAGACGACACCCTCGGTCTCGGGGTAGGCGGTGCCGCCGACGGGGAGCTTCTTGGTGACGGTGTCGCCCTTGATCACGTCGGTGCGCTCGTACTGGTGGTTGTGGCCGTTGATGACCAGGTCCACGGTGTACTTCTCGAACAGCGGCACCCACTCCTGGCGCACTCCGCCCTCGGAGGCGTGGGCGGTGGAGGTGCAGTAGGCGCAGTGGTGGAAGAAGATCACCACGAAGTCGACGTCCCGCGAGGCCCGGTACTTCTTGAGCTGGGCCTCCAGCCACCTGGTCTGGGTGCCGCCGGAGATGCCGAGGTTGGCCGGGATCTCGTAGGAGATGTCGTTGGCGTCGAGCGAGATGACGGCGGTGTTGCCGTAGACGAAGGAGTAGACGCCGGGGAGGTTCGCGGCGTCGGGGCCGTTGTCCGGGAGGGACCAGCGGGCCTCCTCGCCGCCGTAGCCGTTGGGCGAGTACCAGGCCTCCATGTCGTGGTTGCCGTAGGCGGGCATCCAGGGGATCTGCTTGGCGACGGACTCGGTCTGGTACAGGAACTGGTCCCAGGTGCGGGAGTCGAAGCCGGTGTCGGTGGTCTTGCCGGCACCCGCGGGGTCGCCGTAGGCGATGTCGCCCGCGTGCAGGTGGAAGGCGGGGTTCTGGCCGAGGATCAGGGCGTTGTTGGCGAGGCCGTGGTAGCCGACGCCCTCGTCGCCGAAGGCGGTGAAGGTGAAGGGCGCCTTGTGGGCGGGGGCGGTGGTGAAGGTGCCGAGGGTGCCGAGCAGGTGGGGCTCGGCGGGGTCGAAGCCGTGGTGGCCGACGCCGTAGTAGTAGGTATGGCCGGGGCGCAGCCGGCTCAGTTTCGCGTGCACGTAGTACTGGGTGTGGTCGCCGCTCGCGCCGACCCCGGCCGGGGTGTGCAGGGCGCGGACCTCGGCGTCGATCCTGCGGGAGAGGTCCCAGGGGTGGGCGCCGATGCGGATGAAGGGCCGCTTGACCGCGACCGGCACCTGCCAGGAGACGGTGATCTCGGTGCGCGGGTCGTTGCCCCAGGCCAGGTGGCGGCCGAAGGGGGCGGCCAGGGCACCGTCGACCTGCTCGGTGGCGCGCCGCGCCGGGGCTGTCGGGGTGGCGGCGGCCGGGGCGGCGGCGCCGGGCACGAAGGCGCCGCCCGCCGCGACCGTACCGAGGGTGACGGCGCCGCCCCTGATCAGGGTGCGCCGGGAGAATCTGCTCCGCAGGTACTCGTGCCGCTCGGCCATGCTCATCCGCTCGGCCAGCTTCTCGGGTACGCCCATACGAGGAATGTCCATGAGCAGCAAGCTCACGGGCGGCGGCAACACGGTCCGGGACGGGAAGTGGACACCGGGCGAACACCGTCCCATGAGCGCACCAATAAGCGCTTGCCCGGAATCGGGCAGGATTCTTGCGAATCCGGCGTCCGTACCCGAAGATCTACCGGGTGCACGAAGAACTTGTCGATCACTTGACGCGCTCCACCCCGCTCAGCCGGGGCGAGGCGCTGCGGGTGATACAGGACGTGCTCGCCTTCTTCGACGAGACGACCCAGGACTACGTCCGTCGTCGACACCGAGAACTGCAGGCCCAGGGCCTGCAGAACGCGGCGATCTTCGAACGGATCGATGCGGACCTGAAATACCGCGCGGTGGCGCCGCCGGAGCTCACGCTCAGGCAGCTGCGCCGCATGGTCTACGGCTGAGAAGCCAGGGTGAGGGAGCTACTCATATGTGCGGAATCGTCGGCTACATCGGTAAGCGGGACGTCGCTCCCCTGCTGCTGGAGGGTCTCCAGCGGCTGGAGTACCGGGGTTACGACTCGGCGGGCGTCGTCGTCAGCTCCCCCAAGGCGCCGGCCCTGAAGATGGTCAAGGCCAAGGGCCGGGTCCGTGACCTGGAGGCCAAGGTCCCCGCGCGCTTCAAGGGCACCACCGGCATCGCCCACACCCGCTGGGCCACCCACGGCGCCCCCTCCGATGTGAACGCCCACCCGCACATGTCGGCCGACAACAAGGTCGCCGTCGTCCACAACGGCATCATCGACAACGCCTCCGACCTGCGCCGCAAGCTGGAGGCGGACGGTGTGGAGTTCCTCTCCGAGACCGACACCGAGGTGCTCGTCCACCTGGTCGCCCGCTCCGCGGCCGAGAAGCTGGAGGACAAGGTCCGCGAGGCGCTGCGCGTGGTCGAGGGCACCTACGGCATCGCCGTGATGCACGCCGACTTCCCCGAGCGCATCGTGGTGGCCCGCAACGGCTCCCCGGTCGTCCTCGGCATCGGCGAGAAGGAGATGTTCGTCGCCTCGGACATCGCCGCCCTGGTGACCCACACCCGTCAGGTCGTCACCCTGGACGACGGCGAGATGGCCACCCTGAAGGCCGACGACTTCCGCACCTACACCACGGAGGGCACCCGGACCAGCTCCGAGCCCACCACCGTGGAGTGGGAGGCCGCCTCCTACGACATGGGCGGCCACGACACCTACATGCACAAGGAGATCCACGAGCAGGCCGACGCCGTGGACCGCGTGCTGCGCGGCCGCATCGACGACCGCTTCTCCACCGTGCACCTGGGCGGCCTCAACCTGGACGCCCGTGAGGCCCGCCGCATCCGCCGCGTGAAGATCCTGGGCTGCGGCACCTCGTACCACGCGGGCATGATCGGCGCCCAGCTGATCGAGGAGCTGGCCCGCATCCCCGCCGACGCCGAGCCGGCGTCCGAGTTCCGCTACCGCAACGCGGTCGTGGACCCCGACACCCTGTACATCGCGGTCTCCCAGTCCGGTGAGACGTACGACGTGCTGGCCGCCGTGCAGGAGCTGAAGCGCAAGGGCGCCCGGGTCCTCGGTGTGGTCAACGTGGTCGGCTCGGCCATCGCCCGCGAGGCGGACGGCGGCATCTACGTGCACGCCGGTCCCGAGGTGTGCGTGGTCTCCACCAAGTGCTTCACCAACACCACGGTCGCCTTCGCGCTGCTCGCCCTGCACCTGGGCCGCACCCGCGACCTGTCGGTGACCGACGGCAAGCGGATCATCGAGGGCCTGCGCAGGCTGCCCGCCCAGATCGCCGAGATCCTCAAGCAGGAGGAGCTGGTCCGCGAGCTGGCCGAGGAGTACGCGGAGAGCCGCTCGATGCTCTTCATCGGCCGCGTCCGGGGCTACCCGGTCGCCCGTGAGGCGTCCCTGAAGCTCAAGGAGATCACCTACATCCACGCCGAGGCGTACCCCGCCTCCGAGCTGAAGCACGGCCCGCTGGCCCTGATCGAGCCCGCCCTGCCGACGGTCGCCATCGTCCCGGACGACGACCTGCTGGAGAAGAACCGCGCCGCACTGGAGGAGATCAAGGCCCGCAGCGGCAAGATCCTCGCGGTCGCGCACCAGGAGCAGGAGAAGGCGGACCGGACCATCGTGGTCCCGAAGAACGAGGACGAGCTGGACCCGATCCTCATGGGCATCCCGCTCCAGCTGCTCGCCTACCACGCGGCGAAGGTGCTCGGCCGGGACATCGACAAGCCGCGCAACCTGGCCAAGTCGGTGACGGTGGAGTAGGCCCACGTCCTGAAGCCGGCCCTGAAGCTGAAGGAAACGGACCCTCGCGCGAGCCTCGTGGGGGTCCGTTTCCGTGCCGCTGTGCCCGGCCGGTGGCCGTCACCCACCGGCCGGCAGCACGACTCAGCCGCGGCGTGCCGTTGTATGCCCGGCACGGAGACGAGGGACACCTCTACGCGTGAGTAGCTTCACGAGGTGCGAAGGGGGTCGCCGCCTGGGCAGGCCGAGGCGTCAGGGGATCACGATCACGGGCCGCCGGGCCCGCTTGGTGAGCCGCCCCGCCACGGAGCCGAAGATCCGGCCGACGATGCCGTGCGTGGAGCCGACCACGATCGCGTCCGCCTCGTACTCCCGCCCGACCTCCTCCAGTTCATGGCAGATGTCGCCGCCGCGCTCGACGAGGATCCACGGCACTTCGGTCAGGTGGTCGGCGCAGGCCAGCTCCAGACCGAGCACCTCGGTGCGGTGGTCCGGAACGTCCACGAACACGGGCGGCTCGCAGCCGGCCCAGACCGTGGTGGGCAGCCGGTTGGCCACATGGACGATGATCAGACCCGAACCGGAGCGGTGGGCCATGCCGACGGCGTAGGCGAGGGCGCGCTCGCTGGAGGTGGAACCGTCGAAGCCGACGACCACTCCGTGCCGGAAGGCGGGATCGCAGGATGGGCGTGACTCTTCTGCCGCCAGGGGGTCGGCCGCCGTGGGTTCGGCAACCGGCCGCTTGCGGTCCGCGGGTTCGAAGAATTCGTGACCGGCCATGGCTGTCTCGGCGTCGTGATCCTTGTATGGAGGGAAACATCGTACGGCGGAGCTGTGTCCGGGAAACGTCTATCCTTCCCCATACCCCCGAGGGTACGGCGGCACGCCTCCCCGCCACGGTTCGCGCACACGCTCCGTGAGCGGCTCTCCGGGACGCCCCGAGGGGGTTCCAGGGAGCATGCACGAGCGGCGCCCCTTACGCAATGGTCGCTGCCCCGTACAGACGGTTCGCCGGGAGCTGTCGGCGGGAGGGGGACCGTCGGGCCGTCCGCGCGCCGACCTCCCGGACCCGGCACCGCCCGCGGGATGACCGGCCGGGCGGTGTTCGCGGGAGGCGACACGGGGAGGCGCAGATCACACCGGAGACACCAGGAGACACTACCCAGGTCGACTGACCGGTTTCCGCACCCTCGAACGCTGCTTTTCAGCCAAGTTCTGAATATCGCTCCGGAGGGGTCCCAACCACCCTTCAACCCCCGTTCCACCTGCACAAACATGGGTCGTGCGACCGGTCGCACCCTATGTGGTTTAGCCACCCCGTGGAGGCGTACTTCCCTGCACGCCCCGCGAGTGCAACCCTTCGTGATCGAATGCTTCACGCCAAGTTGTCATGTCGACAATGCGGTACGCCCGGAACTGGCCACCGGCAGGCCACAGGAGCCAGTACATTTCGATCTTGTCTTACGGCGGGGGACTCGTGCAGGACCGAGGGGAAACGTGCAGGAGCCACAGACCCGCAGTTTAAAGGGAGCCGCGACCACCGAGGGGGGCTTAGCAGTATGAGCCACGACTCCACCGCCGCGCCGGAAGCCGCTGTCCGGAAACTGGCCGGGCGACGCCGCAAGGAGATCGTCGCGGTGCTGCTGTTCAGCGGCGGCCCCATCTTCGAGAGTTCCATACCGCTCTCGGTGTTCGGGATCGACCGCCAGGACGCCGGAGTACCGCGCTACCGACTGCTGGTGTCCGCCGGCGAGGACGGCCCGCTGCGGACCACGGGGGGCCTGGAACTCACCGCGCCACACGGCCTGGAGGCGATCTCCCGCGCGGGCACGGTCGTCGTACCGGCCTGGCGCTCGATCACCTCGCCGCCGCCGGAGGAGGCGCTCGACGCGCTGCGCCGGGCGCACGAGGAGGGGGCCCGCATCGTCGGGCTGTGCACCGGGGCGTTCGTCCTGGCCGCGGCCGGCCTGCTGGACGGCCGCCCGGCCACCACCCACTGGATGTACGCGCCGACGCTGGCCAAGCGCTATCCGTCGGTGCACGTCGATCCGCGTGAGCTGTTCGTCGACGACGGTGACGTGCTCACCTCGGCCGGCACGGCCGCCGGGATCGACCTGTGTCTGCACATCGTGCGGACGGACCACGGCAACGAGGCAGCCGGCGCGCTGGCCCGTCGCCTGGTGGTACCGCCCCGCCGCAGCGGCGGCCAGGAGCGCTACCTCGACCGGTCTTTACCCGAGGAGATCGGCGCCGACCCGCTGGCCGAGGTCGTCGCCTGGGCGCTGGAACACCTCCACGAGCAGTTCGACGTGGAGACGCTGGCGGCACGCGCCTACATGAGCCGCCGTACGTTCGACCGCAGGTTCCGCTCGCTCACCGGCAGCGCGCCGCTCCAGTGGCTGATCACCCAGCGGGTGCTCCAGGCGCAGCGGCTGCTGGAGACCTCCGACTACTCCGTGGACGAGGTCGCGGGCCGCTGCGGGTTCCGCTCACCGGTCGCGCTGCGCGGGCACTTCCGCCGCCAGCTGGGCTCGTCGCCGGCGACGTACCGGGCCGCCTACCGGGCCCGCAGGCCGCAGGGTGAGCGGCCGGCCGAGCCGGAGCAGCAGTTCGCACAGCACGGCGGCCCCCAGGGCCCGGCCGGGTCCGGCCTGCCCGGCCACGGTCCGGTGGCCCCGGTCCCCTCGGTCCTGCACCCGGACCGGGACGGCGGGGTTCCGCTGCAGAGCCGCCGCCACACCGCGGGCGCGGTGAGTCTGCTGCCGGGGCCGCGCGGAGGCGGCTGAGGATCTCGGGCGCGAGAGGCGCGAGCGGCGCGAGGGGGTGGCGAGCCGGCGGGGCCGGCCTCTCCACTCCCTTCTCCGTGCGTACGGGCGGGTCCAGCCGGCCGTGGCCCCCGTAAGGTGAGACACATGAACGATCGCATGGTGTGGATCGACTGCGAGATGACCGGCCTCTCGCTGTCCGACGACGCGCTCATCGAGGTGGCCGCCCTCGTCACCGACTCCGAGCTGAACGTGCTCGGGGAAGGGGTGGACATCGTGATCCGCCCGCCGGACTCCGCGCTGGAGACGATGCCGGAGGTGGTGCGCCAGATGCACACCGCGTCCGGCCTGCTGGACGAGCTGGCCGAAGGAACCACCCTGGCCGACGCCGAGGAGCAGGTACTCGCGTACATCCGTGAGCACGTCAAGGAGCCGGGCAGGGCCCCGCTGTGCGGCAACTCCGTCGGCACCGACCGCGGCTTCCTGCTGCGGGACATGCCGACCCTGGAGGCCCACCTCCACTACCGCATCGTCGACGTGTCCTCGGTCAAGGAACTGGCCCGGCGCTGGTACCCGCGCGCCTACTTCAACAGCCCGGAGAAGAACGGCAACCACCGGGCGCTGGCCGACATCCGCGAGTCCATCGCCGAGCTGCGCTACTACCGCGAGGCGGTCTTCGTCCCGCAGCCCGGCCCGGACTCCGACACGGCGAAGACGATCGCGGCGAAGTACGTCCTGCCCCCCTCGTAGACCCCCTGGGAACGCGCGCACGGAAATGTGTGCGCGAGCACCCCTCAGGACCCTGTAGACTTCTTCTCGGCCGGTCGGGGAAACGACAAGTTCCACCGCCGGTCGTGGTGGGTGTAGCTCAGCTGGTAGAGCACCTGGTTGTGGTCCAGGAAGTCGCGGGTTCAAGTCCCGTCACTCACCCTGATCGATCTGAGGGGCCGACTCGCACGACGGAGTCGGCCCCTCAGTCGTGTCCGTCACACCGTCTCGGCTGATCCAGCGCCTCGATGGCCCGCCGGATCAAGGTACGCGCTGCCGCGCCGTGGACGGCCCTTGAGCGGAGCTGTTCGAACGCCGCCAAGTGGAGGTCGACGGGGTAGGAGTCGCGCATCTCCAGATGGACGGCCGACCGTTGCGCGGACGCGAGAAGGTCAGCGAACTCGACCGGCGGCACACTCGGCGACATCGCAAGCCCCTCTGATCATCGGCACCGGAAGTGAGCACCGAACCCGAGCCGCCGTCCTCGCACCTCACCCCCGCCTGCGCCCGCCGCGGCCGCTACTTCCAGCCCGGCGAGCCCTACGACGTCGTACCCGTCGAGTCCGGCACCGGCGTCGCTCCGGACGCCTACCGTCATCGCGAGCAGTGCGTCCCTGTGCGAAGGCGGCGCTGAAGATCCTCGGCGTTCTCCGAGAAGGCCCGTCCGCCGAGCGTCAGTTCCAGGGCTCCCGGGAGGGGTCCTCGCCCAGCAGCTTCGCCGCTGCTACGGAGAGGTCCCGGCCGAAGAGCTGGTTGCTGCCGCGTTCGGAACCCCACAGGTCGCAGGCGGCCTGTGCCACGCCGCGCCAGGTGTAGTCCTCGTCGCATCGCCACCCGCGGATCTGAGCAGCCATCTCCGGTGTGATCGTCGCCGGGTCCAACGGGCTGTGTGTCACCGCGGCGACTTTACGACGACTCCCGCCCCACCAACTCCGTAGCCAGCACCGCGTGCCGCCGCTCCAACCCCCGCGTCCCCGCCGGCCGCCGGTCCGCGATCTCCGTCAGGAGGAGGTCGATCATCGCGCGGCCCATCTCCTCTATCGGCTGGCGGACGCTGGTCAGGGGCGGGTCCATGTGGCGGGCGATGGCGGAGTCGTCGTAGCCGACGAGGGCGACGTCGGCGGGGATGCGGCGGCCGGCCTCGCGGAGCACTTGGCGGGCGCCCGCCGCGGTGACGTCGGAGGCGGCGAAGACGGCGTCCAGATCGGGGCGGCGGGACAGCAGCGCGGTCATGGCGCGGCGCCCGCCCTCCTCGGTGAAGTCGCCGGGTTCGATGAGGAGTTCGTCCACCCCGAGCCCCGCCTCCCGCAGCGCGTCCCGGTAGCCGTCGACGCGGCGCTGGGCGCCGTAGACGTCGGGGCGGCCGGTGATGTGGGCGATGCGGCTGCGGCCCCGGGCGAGGAGGTGCTCGACGGCGGAGTGGCCGCCGCCGTAGTTGTCGGAGTCCACCGAGGTGAGCGTCTCCCCCGCCGACCGGGGTCCGCTGATCACGGCCGGGATCTCCAGGCGGTCCAGGAGGTCGGGCAGCGGGTCGTCGGCGTGGACGGAGACCAGGAGGACGCCGTCGACGCGGTGGGCGGAGAGGTAGTCCGCGAGCCGTTGCCGCTTACGGTCGCTGCCCGCAAAGATCAGCAGCAACTGCCACTCGGTGTCAGCGAGTTCGGACCCCACTCCGCGCAGCATGTCGGAGAAGTACGGCTCGGCGAAGAAGCGGGTCTCCGGCTCGGGCACGACCAGCGCGATGGAGTCGGTGCGGTTGGCCGCGAGGGCACGGGCAGCGGTGTTGGGGACGTACCCGAGTTCCGCCACCGCCGCCTCCACGGCGGCACGCGTGGCTTCGCTGACCCTCGGGGAACCGTTGATCACCCGGGAGACCGTGCCCCGGCCGACCCCGGCCCGCGCGGCCACCTCCTCCAGCGTCGGCCGCCCGCCGCCCCGGCCGCCCCGCACCACGTGGCTCGCCATGGCCTCCGCCTTTCTCCGCCGTACTGGTCCAACAGTGGCCCATGCCGTCCGCACCGTAACCCGTGGCCGGTTAACAGCCCTATAACTGAACCGCGTTGGCTGTGCGCACTCTCTTGACACCCCGCCCCGAACGGACGACTCTTCAACCCATCACATGTGGGAGCGCTCCCACACTACCTGACACCTACATATCCCGCACGTTCCCCGCCCGAGCCGCAGCGAGTACGAACGGGCCCAGATCCACGCGATATCCATGCAGTTGGCCGGGGGGTCGGCACGTCAGGCAACAGGAGGACGCAATGCGTACGAGCATCCGCAGGTCCCGCGGCACGGTGGCCATGGTGGCCGCCGCCGCGCTGGCCACGGGTCTGCTGGCGGGCTGCGCCAGCGACTCGGACGACGGCTCGCCGGACGCGGGCGGCGGCGACGGAAACGGCAAGATCACGCTGACGGTCGGCACCTTCGGGGTCTTCGGCTACAAGCAGGCCGGTCTGTACGACGAGTACACGAAGCTGCACCCGGACATCAACATCAAGGAGAACGTCACCACTCGTACGGACGTGTACTGGCCGAAGGTGCTCACCCGCCTCCAGGCCGGCTCGGGCGCCGACGACATCCAGGCCATCGAGGTCGGCAATGTGACGGAGGCCGTGCAGACGCAGGCCGCCAAGTTCGTCGACATCGGCAAGGACATCGACAAGTCGCAGTGGCTGGACTGGAAGCTGGCGCAGGCCACCACGAAGGACGGCAAGACGATCGGTCTCGGCACCGACATCGGCCCGATGGCGATCTGCTACCGCAAGGACCTGTTCGCCAAGGCCGGTCTGCCCACCGACCGCACCAAGCTCGCCGAGCAGTGGAAGGGCGACTGGTCCAAGTACGTCGACCTCGGCAAGCAGTACATGAAGAAGGCGCCGAAGGGCACCAAGTTCGTCGACTCGGCGTCCTCGGTGTACAACGCCTCCCTGGGCGGCTCCACCGAGCGGTACTACGACAAGGACGGCAAGATCGTCTGGGACAGGTCCCAGGGGGTGAAGGACGCCTGGAACGACGCGATGAGCGTGGCCACCAGCGACATGTCGGCGAAGCTGAAGCAGTTCGACCCCACCTGGGACAACGGTTTCGCCAAGGGCACCTTCGCCAGCCTGGCCTGCCCGGCCTGGATGCTCGGCTACATCGGCGAGAAGGCCGGCGACGCGGGCAAGGGCAAGTGGGACGTGGCGGCGGCACCGACCGCGTCCAACTGGGGCGGCTCCTTCCTCGGTGTGCCGACGGCGAGCAAGCACCAGAAGGAGGCCGTCGCGCTGGCCAAGTGGCTGACCGCGCCGGAGCAGCAGGCCAAGGTCTTCGCCAAGCAGGCCAGCTTCCCGTCCACCCCGTCGGCGTACGCGGGTCTGAAGCCGCAGGCGGACACCACCGCGTACTTCTCGGACGCGCCGCTCACCCAGCTCTTCTCCGACTCGGCCAAGACCATCCCGGCCCAGCCGCTCGGTCCGAAGGACAAGCCGATCGACTCGGCGATCAGTGACATCGGCATCCTCCAGGTCGAGCAGAAGGGCAAGTCCCCGGCCCAGGGCTGGGACGCCGCGTCCAAGGAGATCAAGGACGTGCTCGGCCAGTGACCTCCAAGGAGGCTCTCGCGCATCCCGCGTCGAGCGCCGAGACCGCGCCCGGCGTCCCGCCGGGCGCGGTCCGGGGCGCTCGGGGTCGCGGTGCGCCGGACGGCGCCCCCTCCTGGCGCAGCCGGCTGTACCGCTGGGACACGAAGGCGTCGCCGTACGCGTTCGTGACCCCCTTCTTCGTGCTGTTCGGTGTGTTCACACTGGTCCCGCTGCTGTACACGGTCTGGTACTCGCTGCACGACGTGCAGTTGTCCGCGCTCGACCAGCAGACCTGGGCCGGGCTGGACAACTACCGCAACCTGCTGTCCTCGGACTTCTTCTGGAACGCCCTGAAGAACACGCTCCTCATCGGCGTGCTCTCCACGGTCCCGCAGCTGATGGCGGCGCTCTGGCTGGCCCACATGCTGAACTACCGGCTGCGCGGCTCGACCGTGTGGCGGGTGGTGATGCTGACCCCGTACGCGACCTCGGTGGCGGCGGCGACGCTGGTGTTCACGCTGCTGTACTCGTGGGACGGCGGCATGGTGAACTGGGTTCTCCACTTCATCGGGGTGGACCCGGTCAACTGGCGTGAATCGGATCTGGGTTCACGGTTCGCGGTGTCCTCGATCGTGATCTGGCGCTGGACCGGCTACAACGCGCTGCTCTACCTGGCCGCGATGCAGGCCATCCCGGCCGACCTGTACGAGTCGGCCGCGCTCGACGGCGCCGGCCGGGGCCAGCAGTTCTGGCACGTGACGATCCCGCAGCTGCGGCCGACGGTGCTGTTCACGATCGTGGTCTCGACCATCGGCGCGACCCAGCTCTTCGGTGAACCCCTGCTGTTCGGCGGGGTCAGCGGTTCCAAGGGCGGCTCCGAGCACCAGTACCAGACGCTCGGCCTGTACATGTACGACCAGGGCTGGATCATCGGCAACCTCGGCAAGGCGTCCGCGATCGCCTGGGCGATGTTCCTGATCCTGCTGATCATCGCCGCGGTCAACCTGCTGTTGAGCCGCTGGCTGAGGAGGTCCGATGACCACCGGTGACCTCACCCTGCCCAAGGCGCGCACCGGCCTGCGCCGGGCCTCGGGCGCGGGCAGGCAACTGCACGCCGGGCCGGTGACGTACGTGGCGCTGACCGTGTTCGCGCTGGTCTCACTGGCCCCGCTGGTGTGGACGGCGATCGCGGCCTCGCGCACCGGCGGACGGCTCGCGCAGAGCCCGCCGCCGCTGTGGTTCGGCGGCAACCTGTTCAAGAACCTCCAGATCGCCTGGGACGAGGCGGGGCTCGGCACCGCGATGCTCAACTCGGTGATCGTCGCGGGTGCCATCACGGTCAGCACGGTGGTCTTCTCCACCCTGGCCGGCTTCGCCTTCGCCAAGCTGCGGTTCCGGTTCTCGGGGCTGCTGTTGCTGCTGACCATCGGCACGATGATGATCCCGCCACAGCTCGCCGTCGTCCCGCTGTACCTGTGGATGAGCGACCTGGGCTGGTCCAACCAGTTGCAGACGGTGATCCTGCCGAGCCTGGTGACCGCGTTCGGCACGTTCTTCATGCGGCAGTACCTGGTGCAGGCGCTGCCGACCGAGCTGATCGAGGCGGCGCGGGTGGACGGGGCGAGCAGTCTCCGGGTCGTCTGGCACGTGGTGTTCCCGGCGGCGCGGCCCGCGATGGCGGTGCTCGGCCTGCTGACCTTCGTGTTCGCCTGGAACGACTTCCTGTGGCCGATCATCGCGCTGAACCAGCAGAATCCGACCGTGCAGGTCGCCCTGAACTCGCTCGGCACCGGGTATGTACCGGACCAGGCGGTCATCATGGCGGGCGCGCTGCTCGGCACGCTGCCGCTGCTGATCGCCTTCCTGCTGTTCGGCAAGCAGATCGTGGGCGGCATCATGCAGGGCGCGATCAAGGGCTGAACCGTCCCGTCGACGAGACACCCCCCAGGGGGCCGGGTCACCGACGCCCCGGCCCCTCCTCTTCCCCCGAGTCTTCCCGACGTCTTCCCGACTCTTGATGGGAGCGCTTCCATGCCCGACTCCTCCTCCCGGGTCTCCCCAGTGGCCTCCGAGGTCACCTTCCCGCCGGCCTTCCTCTGGGGGGCGGCGACCTCCGCCTACCAGATCGAGGGAGCGGTGCGCGAGGGCGGCCGTACGCCCTCGATCTGGGACACCTTCAGCCATACGCCCGGCAGGACGGCGGGCGGCGACACCGGTGACGTGGCCGTCGACCACTACCACCGCTACCGCGACGACGTGGCCCTCATGGCGGACCTGGGGCTGGGCGCGTACCGCTTCTCGGTCTCCTGGTCGCGGGTGCAGCCCACCGGGCGGGGTCCGGCGGTGCAGCTCGGCCTGGACTTCTACCGGCGGCTGGTGGACGAGCTGCTGGCCAACGGCATCAAGCCGGCCGTCACCCTCTACCACTGGGACCTCCCGCAGGAGCTGGAGGACGCGGGCGGCTGGCCGGAACGGGACACCGCGCACCGGTTCGCCGAGTACGCCCATCTCGTCGGCGAGGCGCTGGGCGACCGGGTGGAGCACTGGATCACCCTCAACGAGCCCTGGTGCAGCGCCTTCCTGGGCTACGGCTCCGGGGTGCACGCCCCCGGCCGTACCGACCCGGTAGCCGCGCTGAAGGCGGCCCACCATCTCAACCTGGCGCACGGGCTGGGCGCTTCGGCGCTGCGCGCGGCGATGCCGGCCCGCAACCAGGTCGCGGTGAGCCTCAACTCGGCCGTGGTGCGCCCGGTGTCGCAGGACCCGACGGACCTGGCGGCGGCCCGGCGCATCGACGACCTGGCCAACGGCGTCTTCCACGGCCCGATGCTGCACGGCGCCTACCCCGAGTCCCTGCTCACCGCGACGGCCCCGCTCACCGACTGGTCCTTCGTGCTGGACGGCGACCTCGCCACGGCCAACGCCCCGCTGGACGCGCTGGGCCTGAACTACTACACCCCGGCGCTGGTCTCGGCGGTGACCGACCAGGTGAGCGGCCCGCGCGCGGACGGCCACGGCGCGAGCGAGCACTCACCCTGGCCCGGTGCCGACGACGTCCTCTTCCACCAGAGCCCCGGCGAGCGCACCGAGATGGGCTGGACCGTCGACCCGACCGGCCTGTACGACCTGCTGACGCGCTACACCCGCGAGGCGCCCGGACTCCCGCTGTACGTCACGGAGAACGGCGCCGCCTACGACGACAAGCCGGACGCGGACGGCCGGGTGCACGACCCCGAGCGCGTCGCCTATCTGCACGCCCACCTCTCGGCGGTCCGCCACGCCCTGCGCGACGGCGCCGATGTGCGCGGGTACTACCTGTGGTCCCTGCTGGACAACTTCGAGTGGTCCTACGGCTACGAGAAGCGGTTCGGCGCGGTCTACGTCGACTACGCGACCCAGGCGCGTACCCCGAAGTCCAGCGCCCGCTGGTACGGGGAGGCGGCCCGCACCGGCACGCTGCCGTCGGTGGAGTCGGCCGGCTGACCGGGACCGGGGTGGCCCGGACCGGGGTGGCCCGAGCGCACGGGTGAGGCTCGGCGGCACGCATGAGTGAGGCCCGGCGGTCCGGACACCGCCGGGCCTCGTTCCCGCCCGCGCCTAGTTGAACGCGGCGAACGCCTTGGAGAAGGCGAACTCGTCCTGGGTGATCGAGCTGCACGTGGCGTCGGCGGTGGGCCTGGTGCCGCCGTCGCAGGCCTTGTCGCGGGTGCCGGACCACATGGACAGCGAGCCGATGCCCTTGGACCTGGCGAAGTCCACGAGCTGGCCGGCGTCGTCGACCTTGAAGATCTCGGTGGCCACGTCGTTGACGCCGATCATCGGGGTGACGCCGACCGTCTTCCAGGCGTCGTCCTCGGAGAGCGCGAGGACGCCCTTGATCTGGGCCTGGGTGGCGGTCGCGGCCTGGATGGCGTAGTCGCCCATGTCGCCGCTGTAACCCGGGCCGTAGTCCATCGCCATGATGTTGACGCCGTCGACGCGGACGCCGTTGGCCTTGGCGTCGGCCAGCAGGTTGACGCCGTCCTGGGTGAGGCCCTCGGGCATCACTGGCAGGGTGTAGGAGACGTTCAGGCCGGGGTGGGCGGCCTGGAGCTTGGCGATGGCCTGGGCGCGCCTGGTGTTGGCGGCGGCGTTGGGCAGCGCGCCGCCCTCGACGTCGAAGTCCACCTTGGTCAGCTTGAAGGCGTCGACGGCCTTGCCGTAGGCGGCGGCCAGGTCGTCGGCGGAGCCGCAGGTGGTGGCCAGCTCCGAGCCGGAGGCGCCGCCGAAGGAGACGCGGACGTCACCACCCTTGGCGCGGAGGTCGCCGATCTGGGCGGCCACGCCGTCGGCGGTCAGGTCGCTCACTCCGCCCCATTCGGGGGTGCAGCCGCCGCCGTCGTTGACGAAGGCCAGGTTGAAGTTCTTCACGCCGGTGGCGTCGGCGGTGCCCAGCAGGTCGAAGGCCGGGAAGAGCGAGGTGTCGACGTAGGGGGCGAAGCCGGCCGCCGCCCTGGTGCCGCTGCCTGCGCTCGCGGTGGGGGCCGGCGTATCGGGCCGGCTGGGGGTGCTCCGGGTCGGCGCCGGGGTCCCGGGCTCGGTGGGGCGGCCGCTGGGCTCGGGGGTGGCCGCGGGGTCGGCGGCACACTCGGAGCCGTCGATCCGGCAGCCGGTGGGGTCGCCCGCACCGTCGACGACGAAGCCGACGGTGACCGACTCGCCGGGGGCCAGCCCGTCGGTGTCCCACTTGGCGGCCTTCACGGTGACGTGCTGCCCGCTCACGCTGGACTCGGCGTCCCACAGCGAGCCGAGCTTGGCCCCGGCCGGGAGGTCGAACTCCAGGCTCCAGTCCTTCTCGGCCGCCCCGGTGTCGTTGGTGACGACGTACTGGGCGCTGTACCCGGTCGACCACTCGCTGGTCCTGGTGTACGCGGCGCCGACACCGGCGGCGTGGGCGACCCCGGTCACCAGGAACGCGCCGCCACCGGCCACGGCGGCCGCGACCAGGCCGCCTATCGCCTTGTTCCTGCCGCTGATCCTGCGCCGGTGCGTGCTCATGGCGTGCCTGTCCTTCGTGCGGGTGTGGGGGGTGTGGGGGGTGGAGGTTGGGGGGTGGTGGCAGCACGCTAGCGGCGCGGAATCCGGCAATCGGCCAATCAGGGACGGTGGCCGAAAGGCTTAGGGCACGCTTAAGGAAGGGATCGGGACCGGTTAAAGGTGGAGACCGCTCAGCGGGTGGGTATCAGCCGGCGCCGCCCGCGCACGGTGTCCCGGTGGCCGCGTCCGGCGGGCTTGCGGGCGTCGAGCTGGAGCCGGATCCGCACCTCGGTACCGCCGAGCACGGAGGAGCCGATGCGGACGTCACCGCCCGTGGCCTCGGCGAGCCGGCGCACGATGTCCAGCCCGAGCCCGGTCGAGCCCGCCGCGCCGGAGCCCCGGCCGCGAGCCATAGCGGTCCGGGGGTCGGCTATGCCGGGGCCCGCGTCGGAGACCAGCACGATCACCGCGTCCTCGGCGTGGTGGACGTCGACCGCGAAGGCGGTGCCCTCGGCGGTGTGCCGGAAGACGTTGCCGAGCAGGGCGTCCAGGGCGGCGGCCAGGTCGGCGCGGGCCACCGGGACCCGCACCGGGCGCTCGGCTCCGGCCACCCGCCACTTGCGGCCCTCGTCCTCGGCGAGCGCGGACCAGAACTCCATGCGTCCGCGCACCACTTCGGCCACGTCACAGCCCGCGCCCGGTCCGGCGGCCGCCGTCTGCGGCTTGGCCTCACGGGCGGTACGGATGATGGTGTCGACCTCGCCCTCCAGCTGGGCCACGGCGGCACGGGTCTGGTCGGCGGCGGCTCCGGCGCCGAGGGAGGCGGCGTTGAGCCGGAGCACGGTGAGCGGGGTGCGCAGCCGGTGCGAGAGGTCGGCCGCCAGCTCCCGTTCATTGGCGAGCAGTTGCACGACCTGATCGGCCATGGAGTTGAACGCGACGGCCGCGAGCCTGAGTTCGGTCGGTCCGTCCTCGGGGACGCGGGCGCCGAGCTTGCCCTCGCCCAGTTCGTGCGCGCCCTCCACCAGCCGCTGGGCGGGCCGCACCATGCGCACCCCGAGCCGGTCGGCGACCGCGACCGAACCGGCGATCAGCGTGAGCCCCACCGCGGCGAGCACCGCCCAGGCCGTGCTGACGCCGTTGCTCATCGCGGCCTCGGGCACCCACACCTCGACCACCGCGATGGCGCCGGAGCCGAGTGCCACCGGCTGGAGCAGCGCGGAGCCCCCGGTGACCTCGGTGGTGGAGGCCCGGCCCATCCGGCGCACGGCCGCGATGTCCCGGTCGGCGGCCCGGCCCCGGCCGAGGTCGAGCGCGCCCCGGCCGGCGTCGGCGGGGAGGTGCACGGACATCCCGGAGTCGGCCCCGGCGGCGGCCACCACCCGCTCCAGCTCGTCCCGGTCAGTGGTGATGGACAGCGCGGGAGCGACGGCGGCGGCCTCCCGCTCGGCGCCCGAGAAGGCGCGGTCGCGGGCCATCTCCTTGACCACCAGGCCGAGCGGGACGGCGAAGGCGACGACGACCATCGTGGTCACCGCCAGGCAGACCTTGACCAGGGCCCATCTCATCGGGGCTCCCCTACGACGGGCGGCTCCAGCTTGACCCCGACCCCGCGCAGGGTGTGCAGATAGCAGGGCCGGGCGGCCGTCTCCCCCAGCTTGCGTCTGAGCCAGGACAGGTGGACGTCGATGGTCTGGTCGTCTCCGTAGGACTGCTGCCAGACCTCGGCGAGCAGCTCCTTGCGCGGGACGACCACGCCGGGGCGCCCGGCGAGGAAGGCGAGCAGATCGAACTCGCGCCGGGTCAGGTCGAGTCGGGCGCCGTCCAGCTCGGCCTGGCGGCGCAGCGGGTCGACGGTGAGGCCGCCGACCCGGATCACCGGCGAGGGCGGAGGCTCGGCGGCGCCGGAACGGGAACGGCGCAGCACGGCGGCGATCCGGGCGGAGAGGTGCTCGACCGAGAAGGGCTTGGTCAGGTAGTCGTCCGCCCCGGCGTTGAGCAGCCGGACGATCTCCGTCTCGTCGTCCCGGGCGGTGGCGATGATGACGGGCACGTCGGTGATGCCGCGCAGCATCTTCAGCGCCTCGGAGCCGTCCAGGTCGGGCAGTCCGAGGTCGAGTATGACCACGTCGAACCGGAGGTGGGCGACCTCCCGCAGCGCCTCCAGGGCGGTGCCGACGCTGCGCACCACGTGGGCGGCGTCGGTGAGATGCCGGATCAGCGCCGAGCGGACGAACTGATCGTCCTCGACCACGAGCACACTTGCCATGCGCCGCACCGTACGCCATGGGCGCCTGCCACGTGCCGGCCTGTGGACAACTCCCTGTGGACAACGACCTGGGGCCGGCGGCCTGTGCACAACTGGGCCCCGCTGCGCGGCGCGTGGCGGCTGAGGCAGTATGGCCCCGATGCGCAGAGGACTCGTACACGTACTGGCGTGGCTGCTGGCCACCGCGGCGGCGACCACGCTGTCCTGGTGGGGCGTGCACACGGTGATGGCGGGCACGGCGTACGACCCTCCGCGCGCCGTGCCGATCACCGCGGCCGAGGCGGCGGCCCACGCCACCACGGCGACGCAGGCGCCCCCGACGCCCTCCACGCGGAGGCCCACACCCGCTCACCGTCGCACCTCGGCACCCCCGGCACCCACCCCGGCCCGCACCCCCGCCCCGGCCAACACCCCGGCCCCGGCTCCCCCCTCCCCCACCATCCCCACCACCCCCACCACCCCCGGCATCCCCTCCGGCGACGTCAAGGCGTACGACACCGGCGGCGGCCGGGCGGTGTTCGACCTGGGGCCCGTGAGCGCGACCCTGGTGTCCGCGACGCCGGGGACCGGGTGGTCGATGCAGGTCTTCAGGACGGAGACCTGGATTCGCGTCGAGTTCAGCCGCAGCACGGACCGGGTGACCGTCTTCTGCGACTGGCACGACGGGCCGCCGCATGTGGATGTGCAGACGTACTGAGTCGACGGCGCCCGGACTCAAAGGGGTTGCCGCTCCGTGATCAGCCGCGCATTCTGCTGGGATGCGCTTCTCGATCAACATCCCGAACTTCGGTGACTTCTCCGACCCGCGCAACGTCGCGACCGTCGCGGCCGCCGCCGAGGAGGCCGGCTGGGACGGGCTCTTCATCTGGGACCACGTGCTGCACGGGCAGTTCCAGGAGCGCCCCTTCGGAGATCCCTGGATGTCCCTGACGGCGGCCGCGCTGGCCACCTCCCGCATCCGCCTCGGCACGCTGCTGACACCGGTCGCTCGCTACCGTCCGCAGCAACTGGCCCGCCAGGTGGCCACCCTGGACCAGCTCAGCGGCGGCCGGGTGACCTTCGCGGCCGGGCTGGGCGGTCCGGTCCGGGACGAGTACGCCAGCTTCGGCGACACCGCGGAGCCGCCCGTGCTCGCCGAGCGGCTGGACGAGGGACTGGGACTGCTGAGCCGCTTCTGGTCCGGCGAGCGGGTCAGCCACCGGGGCCGGCACTACGAGGTGCGGGACGTGGCGCTGCTGCCCGCCACGGTCCAGCGGCCCGGTCCGCCGGTGTGGATCGGCGGGTTCTGGCCGAAGCGCGCCCCCATGCGGCGGGCGGCCCGGTGGGACGGCGCGGTACCGCTCTTCGAGTCGGCCCGGCACGGCCACGTGCCGCACGTCGCGGAGGTACGCGAGCTGGCCGAGTACGTGCGCGAGCACCGGCCGGCCGGGGAACAGCGCCCCTTCGACCTCGTGCTCGGCGGCGCCACGCCTGCGGACGCGGCGAAGGCCAGGGACCTGATCGGCCCCCTGCGGGACGCCGGTGCCACCTGGTGGGACGAGCGGCAGGACCAGAACGGCCCGGACCTGGACCGCCTCGCCCCGGTCCTGCGGCGCGTCGAGGCGGGCCCGCCGGTGCTCTGACCGGCTGTCCGGGGCGTACCGAGCCGTTCAGCGGAACACCGACGGCGGCGGTGCCGGCGACGCCACCGCCGAGGTGTCCGTCACCGGGGCCGCGCCGCCCGTGAAGTCCCGGAGCCTGGAGCCGTGTTCGAGGCGGGCCGGGTGGGGGTCGGAGGCGGCGCGACGGGTCAGTTCGGCCAGTGGGAGGGGGAGGTCGGAGGCGACGAGGATGGCGTTGCCGAAGCGCTTGCCGCGCAGCACCGCCGGGTCGGCGATCAGGGCCAGCTCGGGGAAGCGGGCGCCCGCCGTGGCGATCTGGCCGCGCAGGTGGGCGAGCGGGGGGCCGTCGGCGAGGTTGGCGGTGTAGACGCCGCCGGGGCGCAGGGCGCGGCGGACCTCGTCCAGGAACTCGGCGGACGTCAGGTGGGCCGGGGTGCGGGCGCCGCTGAACACGTCGGCGACGATCAGGTGGGCCCAGCCGTCCGGCACCTTGGCGAGCCCCGCGCGGGCGTCGACGGAACGCACCCTTATCCGGGCGCCGGGGTCCAGGGGGAGTTCGCGGCGGACGAGTTGGACGAGGGCCGCGTCGCGCTCCACCACCTGCTGGGTCGACCGGGGCCGGGTCGCGGCGGTGTACCGGGCCAGGGTGAGCGCACCGCCGCCGAGGTGCACGGCCTGGACCGGCTTGCCCGGCGGGGCTGCCAGGTCGATGACATGGCCGATGCGGCGCTGGTACTCGAAGGACAGGTGCGCCGGGTCGTCGAGGTCGACGTGCGACTGCGGGGCTCCGTCGATCAGCAGCGACCAGGCCCGCGCCCGGTCCGGATCGGGTATGAGTTCCGCGAGGCCGCCCTCGACGGCCTCCACCACGGCTTCGGCCGCTCCGCGTCGGTTGTCCCTGGACCTGCCCATCGGCCCATTCTCGCAGGTGGCGCGGGTGCCCGCCGCACGGCTGCGGCGACACCGGCGTCACCGGCGTCACCGGCGTCACCGGCGTCACCGGCGTCACCGGCGTCACCGGCAACTGTCGGCGGCCTCGATCAGCCGGGCCGCCTCGCCGAGCGCCCGGCGCAGCACCGCCGGGTCGGTGGCGAGATCGGCCTCGCCCGGCGGCAGCAGCCAGTCCGAGCCCTGCACGGGCGGCTCCGGGGCCGGCCTGAGGCCGCGCCCGGAGGTCCGGGTGCAGGTGCTGCCCGGCATGTCCCAGCTGCCGGCGGTGCCGGGCGGGACGAGGAAGCCGAGGGTGTCGCGGCCGTCGTCGTGCAGCACCGGGCCCACGCCCTCGGCGGCCTCGCGGCGCAGGATGTCGACGGCCTCCAGGCCCTGGCGGGTCGGCACCGTGACGAGGTCACACCCCGCCCCGCCGGGCGGCCGGGACCACGACGGCACCGGACACGGATCGTTGTTCGGACGGGTCTCCATGCCGGCCTCCAGCACGCTGCCTGTTGCGGTCCATGAGGTACAACGCCCGAGAGCGTCAAGGGCTACGGCACAAGTGCGCCGCAAAGGATGGCAGTTCATGGCAGATCGTGGATGAGATATCCCATTTGTATCCAAACAGCGCGTGTCGGACCGGACACAGCCTGTACGTTCATGCCCCGCCGGACCCACGGTGTCACACGGGCAACCACGCCCGTGCGGCCCCCTGTCCCGGCATGGTTCGACGGTTCGCACGAGAGGACCGGCCATGGCGTCGTCAACCGATACCTCGGCTCAGCCCGACCGGCCGCCCCGCCCCAACAGCGTCTTCCGGCAGCTGCGCGGCCGCCGTTCCCCGGCCGAGTTCGCCGCCCTCGTGCGGCGCGCGGCGCGGGAGATCGGCGAGCGGGTGAGCTGTGACGCGCGGTACGTCGGGAGAGTCGAGGCGGGTGAGATCCGCTGTCCCAACTACGCGTACGAGCGGGTGTTCCTGCACCTGTTCCCCGGCCGCACGCTGACCGACCTCGGCTTCGCGCCGCGCTCGGCCGTACGCGGGCGCGGCGCCCGCCCGGCCCCGGCGCCGGCCGCCC
>NZ_JBHXLV010000110.1:0-21447 GCF_042721685.1 Streptomyces sp. NPDC058459
GCCCCGCTCACGGGAACGGATGCGGCACCCGCCGCAACTCCTCCTCCCGCAGCGGCTCCCGCACCAGACCGGCCCGGTACGGCGCGCCGCGCAGCCTCGGCATGGTGAGCGCCCGCTGCCGGGGCCAGCCGAAGTCGATCGGCAGCAGCCCCGGCGCAAGTGTGGCCACCGTGCGCAGCCCCATCCGCCGCTGCTCGGGCGTGGTCTGGTCGACGGCGATCACCTCGCAGCCCGCCGCGCCCAGCAGGTCCCGCACCAGCAGCAGGTCGTCGCGGAGGTCCCCGGTGCGCGGGCGCCGTTCCTCCCAGCCGGTGAACAGCGTGTCGAGCGGTGCCACGCGGGGCGGCTTCAGATAGCCGGAGGCGTGCACCCGCATCGCGGGCAGCCCGAACAGCGCCGCGTGGTCCGGCAGCCGCTTCACCAGGTCGAAGTCCTCAGCCATGGCGGCGAGTTCGGCGGGCCGTTCGGCGACCTGACCGGGCAGATGCGGGATGTAGGTGAGGATCTCGGAGACCGCCGACTCCAGGGCCGTCTCCGGGTCGAAGGAGGCGCCCGCCGCGAACGCCAGGGAGCCCGGCGCGTCGTCGCGGCGCACGGCGAGCCCGGTGACCACCGGCACCGGGAGATCCACCCGGTTGTCGAAGACATGCACGTCGTAGCCCTGGAGCGCGGCCCGCGCCACCATCGCCCGCACACTCGGCGAGCGCACCGAGTCCAGGTCGATCTCCGGCAGCGGCAGATCGCCGTACCAGCCGAGCAGGAAGGCGTCCCGCTCGATCAGTTCGAGCAGGCCGAAGAAGACCGCTTCCTCCCAACTACTGCCGGTGGCGCAGCCATTGGAGCACTCGAAGACGAAGTTGTCGGCGGCCGTGCCCGCGCTGTAGTAGACCAGCCGGGCCGGTACCAGCACCGGGCGGCCGTCCCGCAGGGACCAGCCGGTCACCCACGGGATCGGCCGGGCCGGGTCGAAGGGCTCGACCATCGGGTCCTCGGCGTAGGTACGGGGCTCGTACAGCCCGCAGGTACGCGGATCGAGGGCGCGTTCGCCCAGCTCCTCCAGGGAGGCGGTCACGACCGGCGCGCGGTGCCTGCGATGGGTGCCCGCGTACCGTTCCAGGCCCTCAAGGAAGGCCAGGTCGCGGCTGCCCGCGAAGGAGTTGGCCTGACCGCTCCAGGTGACGTCGGTGAGACCGGCGTACCCCCGCATGAAGACGCTGCCCGCGACCGGCGCGGTGGTGGGGGAGGTGACGTCGATCCAGGTGCCGCCGCCCAGCACCCCGCACACCGGGTTGGCCAGCGCCTTCACCGGCAGCGGGTGGTCCGACGCCCGGCGCAGCCGGTAGGAGTCCGGGCGCGGCTTGGGCTGCGGGGCCGGCGCGGGGAGTGCGGCCTCCGCCGCCGCGCGGGTCGCCGCCTCCTCGGTGAAGGGACGGCAGTGCGGGCACATCGGCTCGGGCAGCAGCGGGAACGTCCGCACCCGCAGCGTCTCCAGGTCCAGCTCCGTGACCTGGGGCAGCCCGGCGTCCGGGCCCTCCGCGGTGTGCCGGGCCGCGCCGGAGGCGATCAGGAGGTGCAGCGACCACACCGCGTCCACGGTGTGGTCCGGCAGCACCGGCCACGCCCCGGCCGCCGTGGTCTCCGTACCGGTCTCCAGCGCCTCCCGCTCGGTACGGGTCCGCAGCCGCTGCCGCCGCATCGCCAGACAGGTTCCGCAGGCCGGGCCGGCGGCCGGGGTGCCGCCCCACGGGCCGAGCAGCACGGCCTGCGCGGTCAGGTGCACGGTGGCCGGGTCGGCGGGGAGCGCGGACCCGCCGAGCACATCGGTGTCGCCGATCCGGGACACGGCCGGCGCGGGCAGCCCGGCCGCGGCCGCACGCGCCGCCAGCCGGGACCGGAGGCCGGCCCGCACGGCCTCCAGTGCGGTCATCGTCGTCGTCATGTCCGGTTGCTCCAGCGGAAGATCCGGGTGGCGATCACCCCGAAGACCAGGGCGAACACGGCGAGGCCCGCGCAGTCCAGCGCGATGTCGCCCAGGTCGCCGCGGCCGCCCATGGCGTCGGTGAGACCGTCGTTCAGGTAGTGCAGCGGCAGCACCTTGGCGGCGGTGCGCAGCCAGCCCGGCATCAGGTCGTCCGGGAAGAACGAACCGGAAAGGAACGCCATCGGCACCATCACCAGGTTGGCGATGGCCGCGACGGCCTCCGGGGTGTCGGCGAGGCTGCCGACCACCAGCCCCATGGCGAGGAAAGCGGTCACCCCCAGCACCAGCAGCGGCAGCGCCGCCCACCAGGGGCCCATCAGCTTCAGCCCGAAGAACGGCAGCAGCGCGACTGCCGTGAACAGCGCGGTCTGCGCGAGCGCCACCGCCATGGCCACCGTCCACCGCGAGGCGAGCAGGGTGCGCAGCGGGGTCGGGGTGCGCCAGATCAGCCGGAGCAGGTCGTCCCGGCGCCACTGCATCAGCGCGAACCCCACCGAGAACACGGCCGCGTTGCCCACGCCCCAGGAGAGCACGCCCGGCGCGATGTAGTTGATGGAGGCCAGCCCGCCGTTCACCTTGTCGCCCTGGAAGATGAGGCCGAACAGGACGAGGAACGCGAGCGGGAAGGCGAAGGTGAAGAAGAGGGTCGTCCTGTCGCGCACGCTCGCGACATAGGTGGCCCTGGTCAGTGCGGCGTAGGCGCTCAACGGTGGTGCTCCGATCCGGTGCCGGTCAGGGAGAGGTAGGCGTCTTCGAGGGTCGGGGTGCGCACGGAGACCGAGTCGATGTCGACCAGGCCACCCAGGGCGGGCAGTACCCGGCCCGGCACCGTCGTCTCGATGACCAGGTCGGCGCCCCGGACGGTGGCCCGGTCCACACCCGCCAGCGCGAGCGCGGCCCCGGCGGACACCTGGTCGGCGGGCACCAGCAGCCGGGTCGGCGCGGCCAGGGCACGGATCAGGCTGCGGGGCGAGTCCAGCGCGACGACCCGGCCACCGGCGATGATCGCCACCCGGTCGCACAGCGCCTCGGCCTCGTCCAGGTAGTGGGTGGTGCAGATGATCGTCCGCCCCTCCGAGCGCAACGACCGCAGCAGCTCCCACAGTTCGCGCCGCGCCTCCGGGTCGAGCGCGGCCGTCGGCTCGTCCAGGAAGATCAGCTCCGGCTCGTTGAGCAGCGCGCCGGCGACCGCGAGCCGCTGCCGCTGACCGCCGGAGAGGTGGTCGACCCGCGCGTGCTCCTTCCCGGTCAGCCCGACCCGCTCCAGCGCCGTCCTCGCGGCCTCCGGCGCCATGCCGTACAGCGCGGCCACCGTGCGCAGATGCTCGCCCGCGGTCAGCCGCGCGAAGAACGCCGACGCCTGGGTCTGGACGCCGATGCGGGCCAGCAGCGCGATGTCGCGCGGCCAGGGGCGCTGCCCGAACACGGTGACACTGCCGGAGTCGGCCTCCCGCATGCCCTCCACGATCTCCACCAGGGTGGTCTTGCCCGCGCCGTTCGGCCCGAGGATGCCGAAGAACTCACCGTGCCGCACCTCCAGGGAGACGCCGTCGAGTGCGGTCACCTCCCCGTAGCGCTTGCTGACGCCGTCCAGGGCGACGACGGTCTCGGTAGCGGTGCCGCCCGGGGCGGGCTCCGTCCTGCTGTCGGGTGCGCTCATCTCGCCTTTCCTCAACTGATGTACGGCAGATGGGGCTTGCTGCTCCGGTCCGGAGCCGGGGGAGGCCGTCGGGGCCGCCTCGGTGGTACGCCGGTCCCGCAGGCGCCGGCCGAGGCCGCCCAGCGCCCACAGCAGCAGGACGCCGGCGAGCAGCGCGGGCGGCAGCGACCAGGCGAGCACCGCCGGGCCGTCCGGCAGCATCGTCCGCAGCACGGCGCCGCACAGCAGCAGCAGCGCCGCGCTCTGCACCGCCGTCAGCAGCGCGAAACCGCCGTACAGCAGCCGCAGGCGCACGGGGTACGCGGCGATGCCCGGACCCCGCCGGAACAGCGCCCGCACGGCCAGCCCGGTGAAGGTGCGGGAGCCCTCGGACAGGCCGGAGACGCCCAGCGCGTGCCCGAGCGCCTTGTAGCCGTCCAGCGGCGGCAGGGGCAGCAGGTTGGCCACGCCGAGGAGGGTGCCGAGCAGCAGCAGCGTGCCCAGCGCGGGCCGGGCCCCGGCGCCGGACGGGAGCAGCGCCCACACCGCGTAGAACGGCGCCAGGAACAGCAGGTTGGCGAAGACGCCCGCGCACGCCGTGGCCACCTTCCGGGCGCGGCTGCCGAGGAACTGGACGTCCTCCACCTCGCAGTACAGATAGGTGGCGCAGCAGATCCAGCGCAGCCCGATCTCGGTGACCCGTCCGCCCCAGGCCCGCGCGAACAGGCCGTGCGCCAGCTCGTGCAGGGCCAGCGAGCACCACAGCACACAGCCGACGGCGAACAGCAGCACCGGCTGCTCCGCCGTCTGCTCCGTCTGCCGCCACAGCGTCCCGGCCTGCACGACGACGGCGGTGAACACGCCGACCGTCAGCGCGGTCAGCACCGCGAGCACGGCCGGTCGTCGGGCGGGGGCGGTGAGCCGGTGCAGCCGGTCCATCAGGGCGGGGGCGTCCGCCACCATCCGGGTCCGCCCGGCCAGCATCCCGTTCGGCGGGCGCTCCGGCCCGGCCGGCGGTGCCGGGGACGGCGTCGGTGAGCCCTCCAGCAGACCCCGGCCGTGCAGCAGCCGCAGCAGCTGCCCCCACTGCGCCTCCCCGAGCCGGGCCCCGAACGCGCCCGCGTACTCCCCGCCGATCTCCTCCAGCGTCCGGGTCCCGTCCAGCCGGGTGATCAGGAAGTGCTCCTTGGGCCCCAGCTCCAGGCGCCGTCCGGTACGCGGGTCCTTCAGCAGCCGGATGACGGCCGTACCGCGCATTAGCCGGGGCCCGGCCACCAGATCGGGGCGCACCCTGGGGCGGCCGGCCAGGAAGGTCCCGGTGGTCACCCCTCACCCCCACGGCGCCAGCCTGTCAGCGACTCGCCCGCGTCAGCCTCCGCACCCCGCGCGCCACCGTCCCGCAGGGCGCGGGCGAGCACGTAGGACAGGAACGCCTCGTCGCGCACGGTCGTGCTCAGCCGGTTGTTGGTCATGTGCAGATACGGCGAGAGCAGCATTGGCAGCGTCCGCGCCGGGTCGGCGGGGCGCAGGTCGCGGGTGCCGTCCCAGGAGCGGAAGACCAGCTCGCCGTCGCGGGTGAGCGCCAGTGCCCGGTCGCGCAGCTCGGCGCAGTGCCCGGCCCAGCCGCGCAGGAACGCCGGGAGCCGTCCGGTCCCGCCCGCAGCCACCGCGTCCCGGATGTCCCGGAACCGGCCCGGCAGGCTCGTGCCCATCGCGGTGTAGGCGCGGTCGTAGCCCTCGTCGGCGGTGTAGTCGGTGCTGGAGAACGCCCGGTTCCAGAAGGCGTGGTAGCGGTCCAGGAAGGACAGCAGGGCCTCGTCCTCGCGCAGGAAGGTGCCGGACATCACCATCATCAGCTGGGCGGACAGCCCGAGCAGTACGGTGCGCAGATGCAGGTTCATCGAGCGGGCGGCCTCGATCACCAGGTCGCTGGAGTGCTGGAAGTGCCACTCCGCCAGCTCGATCCCGGCCGGACCGCCGTACTTGCCGTACTCGGGTTCGTAGGGGCGGTCCTCGAAGGTGTTGTTGGGGCGCAGCACCATCCGGCCGTCCGGACCGAGGTACTCCGCGCGTTCCTCGTCGCCGAACTCCAGGGCGAAGAGGGTCTCGTAGAGGTCGGCGAAGAAGCCGTCCTTCACCTCGTACAGCGCGGGCCGGTCGCGGAGGAACCTGTCCAGCGCGGCGTGCGCCCGCTCCCGGACCACGGAGGCGTCGGCGGCGCGGGCCGGCTTCAGGCGCAGCCGCAGATGCGGGCCCTCCAGCCAGTAGTTGATGAAGAAGTACCCGGCGAGCAGGCCCTCCTCGGTGAGGGCGTCGACCAGGGGGCGGACGCACTGGACGAGCAGCGGGCGGGGGCTGGCCGCGTAGAAGACGTGCACGGCCAGCCACTCGCCAGGCGCCCGACCGGGTACGGCGGAGGCTTCGGTGGGAGCGGTCATGGGGTGGCGTCCTCCTCGGGTCGGGCGGGCAGCAGTTCGACGGCGAGTTCGGCCACGTGCCGTCCGCGCGGTGAGGTGACGTGCAGTTCGTCCTCGGCGGGGAGCATCTCCTCGAAGACGGTCCGGGCCCGTCTCCCGGCGAGGAGCCCTTCGAGGGCGGTGAGGGAGAGCGGGCTCTCGAAGTCGACGTACTGCGGCTTGGACCCGCCGAACCAGGCGGCGCCCCGGCCGTCCTCCGTCTCCTCGTGGACGGTGGCGAACACGCGGGCGGGCAGGCCGTGCCGGGCGCGCCAGCGGTGCCAGGCGAGATACCAGTCGGCGTCGCTGGTGCCTGGCGTCCGGAGGGGGAGGCGGCCGTCGCCGGCGGTCCAGGAGCGCCGCTGGAGCACCAGGGAGTGGTGGCGGACGCGGGGCCGGCGGGTGACGCCGTCCGTCGCGGGGCCGGTGGGCACCCCGCGCCACACGTCCGGCACCGAGCGGGAGGTGGGCGAGAACAGCAGCAGGGTGCGCGGGATCTCGGGCAGCACCATCGGCACGAGATAGCCGAGATAGACCGGGACGACCTCGCGGTCCAGCCGGCGGGAGCGCAGCAGCAGCCGGTCCTCGGTCTCGTCGTGCACCGCGTACAGGTCGTCCAGCTGGAGGCGGGCCTCGTCGGGGGCGGTACTGTGCTCGCCGGGGCAGACGATCTCGTGGTCGGTCAGCCGGCCGTGCAGATTGAGGTTGGTGGTCGCGGCACCGGCCGTGACCTCGGCCAGGACCGCACCGGGCGGCGGCACCGAACGCAGTCCGTCCCGCAGGGCGTCCGTGAGGCCGTCCGCGCCGTCGAAGCAGTGCGTGAAGCGGGTGAAGGGGAAGCAGAGACCGCCGTACGAGTTGTTCAGCACGGCCAGCGGACCGTCCTCGCGGCGGGCCAGCTGGAGGAAGTGGCTCTGCGGACGGAACGCGGGCGCGGCGGCGCCGAGCGCGTCGGCCAGCTCGTCCACGGTCGCGTCGTCGATAAGGAACTCCGCGCTGTCCGGCGGAAGTTCGGACCAGCGCTCGCGCATCCGGGCGGTGAGCAGGGCGCGGGCCCGGTCGACGGAGGTGATCTCCGGGACCCCGAGCCAGTTCTCCTCGGGGGCGTGGCTGCCGTCCGGGAGGTAGCCGTCCTTGGCCGCGGTGAACTGGAGGTACTGGCGGAAGACGTCCTCGTGGAAGTCGTGGACCAGCCGCAACAGGTCCTCGCAGCGGCCACCGGGCCCGTACCGGGCGACGAAGAACCCCTTGAGGGTGAGCCGTTGGGGCAGCGCCACGTCGAAGGCGGGCAGCACCCTCCCGATCGACCGCAGCGGAGTGGCGACCGGCTCGGCCCAGTCTGCGAGCGGCGCGCCGGTGGTGCCCGCCGACACGTCCTCGTAGAGCAGCGTCTGCGGAAGTACGGGGCGTTCGGCACCCAAGTCGGTCTGGAGAGAGGCGAGTTCGGCGCGGAGTCCGGCCAGCAGCGCACGTCGGATGGGTACGTCGGCGTCCCCGTACCGCGCGACTGCCTCGGCCGGGCCGTCCAGCCGGGCGGCGACGGTGTCCGCCCAGTCCACCCCCAGTCCGCGCAGCGCACGCTGGAAGGCGCGCAGCGGGTCGGGGCTGTGCACGCTCGTCTCCAGCAGGGGGAGCTGGAGCATCCCCAGCTCGCGCAGCGCCGTCAGATAGTGCCCCGCCTCCTCCTCGCCGGCGCCCGTGGTGGCGGCCAGCCGGCGGGCCAGGTCGCCGTGGGTCAGCGTGCCGTCGGTGTCGCGCAGCAGCGTCAGCATCCCGTCCAGGGCGCCCTGCCGGCGCAGGAAGAACAGCCGGTCCTGGGCGGCGTCGAAACTCACCGGCGCGCTGTCGTCCCCCGCCGTGACCGCCCGCCGGACATAGCGCACCCGGTCGTCGTCCCGCGTCCAGCCCGAGGCCGGTGCCACCGGCAGGGCGGCGCGGCGGGCCGGGTCGGCCACGATCAGCTCGGCTAGCCGGGTGAGGACGACCACGTTCAGCCGGGGGTGGCTCGTCCAGTCGTCGCCGACCTCCGTCAGGTCACCGCCCTCCGTGAAACCGCCGAGCGCGACCCCGGTCAGCGTGCTGAACGGGCTGGTCTTGCAGGCGGTGCGGTACAGATACGACAGCAGCGAACGCTCCATCTTGCGGGCCCGCTTGCCCGGCGCCCCGGTCCGGTCGGCGGCGAACGCGTCGAGCCGCTCCTCCAGCGTGGGCGAGGCCAGCAGCAGGCCCCGGCGGAGCCGGTCGTCCAGCGCCAGTTCGCGCAGCGCGGCCCGGGTGCGGGCCAGTGCGCCGCCGAGCACCGTCTCGCCCTCGGCGCGCAGCTCCTCGAAGCGCAGCCGTGCGTCCAGCCAGGCGGTGAGGTCGGCGCCGGTGTCCTTGTCGAGGCGCCGGGCGAGGTCGCGGGCGGCCGGGAGGTCGGCGGGGAGGCGGTTGTTGAAGACCTGGCGGCGCAACCCGAGGAGCCGGCGGCGCAGCCCCGCGTCCTCGGTGGTGCCGACCGCTGCCGAGAGGGGATCGCTCAGGCGGGCGCCGAGGTCGCGCAGCCTGTCCTCCTCCGCCGCCGTGCGGGCGGCCCAGTCGGCGGTCTCGGGAGCGCGCAGCACCTCCACGGTCTCGGCCGGAAGACCGGCCACGCGCAGCATGAAACGGCGGTGCAGGGTCACAGTGGTCTCGGCGACGGTGATGGCCGGGCTCATACCGTGCTGCCCCTTTCGGGTCGGGACTCCCGCGCGACCGGCAGGAGGCGGGCGGTGGGGCGGGTCATGGGGTGACGACGTCGTAGCGGTAATCGGCGGGCCGGGGCCGCTCCTCGCCGATCATCATGATCAGCAGCGGCACCTCGCCCCGGCCGGCCACCCCGAACTCCTCCGCGTACGACACGCAGTCGAAGCCCAGCGCGGCCCCGCAGCCGGTCCCGGTGGCGGAGGCGGCGGTGTACACGGCCTGGGCGATGGCTCCCACGGCCGCGTTGACCAGCCGCAGCCCCCGGTCGCCCACGGCGTCCAGCACCGCGTACGTACGCGCCACCGGCACCAGCACGGCGGCCGCCTGCTCCAGGTTGTAGTTGGCCAGGAAGTAGTTCTCCTGGAGGAACGCCCCGGACTCGCCGGACCTCAGCAGCACCAGCCCGCCGGTGTCCCGGTCGTACTCGTACAGCCCCGGAGGTACGTCGCGGACGTGGTTGACGAAGACGTGGAACCGGGTCAGGGGTGCCCCGCCCGGTGTCTCCACGTCGCTGTCCAGGGTCGCGGCCGTGACGGCGGCGGCGAGCGTCACCGCCAGCTTGGCCGGGTCCAGCGGAGCCCCCGCGGTGAACCGGCCGAAACTGCTGCGCCGTTCCCTCAGCGCCCGCCGCACGGTGGTCTCCAGCGGAGCCGGACCGGGCAGCGGCACCCGCTCACCGGGCCCCGCCGGAGCCGCGAGCGCCGAGTCCAGCCGGCCGGGGGCGGGCCGGTCGGCGGCGCCCTCCAGCGTGGCGGTGTGCACCCGGCCCAGGGCCGGGAAGGTCAGCGTCCGCCGGGAACGCTCGTCCGGCACCCGCCGCACCGCCGCTCCCGGTGTCCCGGGGCCGGGCGCCGCCGGGGCGGACGCGTCCCAGCGCAGCGGTACCACGGCGAACACCCCGTCCTCGGCGGGGTCCAGGCCCAGCAGCCGCCCGATGCGCGGCTCGTCGAACCACAGGGCGGTGCCGAGCCGCAGCCCGTGCGCCCGCGCCCACATCCGCCAGGTCTCCAGCAGGGCGCCGACGTCCATCGTCACGGCGTGGTAGGAGAAACTGTTGTACTTGAAGGCGTTCTGCCAGAAGGTCACCCCCAGCACCAGGAACTGGTCGGTGTCCGCCTCCGCCAAGTCGCCCAGCGCGGCGCGCACTTCGCCGGTCACATCGCCCGACAGCAGCCGGTTCAGCCGGTGGTGCGGGGTGTCGTAGTAGTAGACGCCCGGGGTGAGGGGGCCACTCGCGCCGCTCACCCAGTGGACGCCCACCGGGTACAGGCCGCCGCCCGAGGCGGTGCCGCGCGACCAGTTGGCGTGGGTGTGGAACGGCAGCGACCCCAGGTCCGAGTTGGCCTGCACCGCCAGCCGGCGCCCCGTCAGCCCGTAGGAGTCCCGGAGCATCGCGCCCAGCAGGGGGAGCGTGAAGGCACCCGTGCCCGGTTCGCCGAACAGACCCCGGCCCAGCGTGGCGTCGTCCGCGCAGCCGCCGTCGGGCAGCGGGAAGGAGGGGGCGCCGGGGAAGTACTTGCCCTTGCGGGGCCGGTCGGCCCAGTCCGGCACGAAGCCGGCCGGCTCCATCGGGGTCCTGCCCCGCCGCATCACCGCGGTCGCGTACTCATGGGCGTATCCCATGGTCACTCCCTAGTCAGCTCGTCTGTGGCGGGCGCCCGGCGGTTCGGGCCGGGTGCCCGGGATGTCGTTGGTGGGGACAGCCGCTCGGGCGGTCAGGGGAAGGGGTGCGGGGCCGGGTTGCAGTCGTCGGGCGTCAGCTCCGCCGCACGGAGCCCGGCCTCGCGCAGCGCGGTACGGGTACGGGGCAGCCACGGGCCGCGCTGCCGGCTCCAGCCGAAGTCGATCGGGACGAGGCCGGGCACCAGCACCTTGACCGTGCTCAGGCCCAGCTCCCGCTGCTCGGGCGCCGTCTGGTCGACCACCACCACGTCGAAACCGCGCGCGGTGACAGCCGCGACGACCGTCTCCACGTCCGCGCGCAGCTCGGCCGGACGAGCCCGGGGACGGTCCGGGGCGAGCGAGGCGAGCGGGACCCGCTCACCGTCGTCCCTGCCGCGCAGCAGGAAGTCGGTGTACCGGCCCATCTCGGGGAGCCCGTACAGCAGCGGATGGTCGTGCAGCACCCGTACCTCGTCGAAGTCGTCGGCCATCCGGCGCAGCCGCCGCTCCTCGCGGGCGGTACGGCGGCGCAGGTTCACCGAGTCGGTGGCGATCTCGCACAGCCCGCCCGCGAGGGCGTCCTCGGGGTCGGGGGAGGCGCCCGCGCCGAAGCACAGCAGCCCGGGGCCGCCGTCCACCCGCTCGGCCACCGCCGTCACCACCGGCACCGGGAAGCTGATCCTGGTGTCGAAGAACCGCGCCCGGTACCCGTACATCGCCAGCCGGTCCACCATCGCGCGGGTCGCTGGCCGGGTGCTGCTCGCCGGGTCGATCTCGGGCAGCCGGGCCCGGCCGAACCAGGCCAGCAGGAAGGCGTCGCGCTCGATGGTCTCCATCAGGCCGTGGTGCACGGCCTCGGCCGGACTGCCGCCCGACGCGCAGCCGTTGGAGCTCTCCTGCACGAACCGGCGCCGGATGCCGCCCGGCGCGTGGTAGTACGCGACCACCTCCGGGACGAGGACCGGCCGGGCGTCCCGCAGCGACCAGCCCCAGACCCACCGGACGGGCCGGTCCGGCGCGAACCGGGGCGCGCCGACGGCGTCCGCGTCGAAGGTGTCCGGGTACAGGCCGGTGACCCGGGGGTCGACCGCCGTGTCGCCCAGTTCCTCCAGCGTCGCCGTGACCACCGGACGCCGGGCACGCGCCCGCATCCCCGCGTACCGCTCCAGCCCCTCCAGCAGCCCGACCCGCACGCTCGTGCCGTACGCATCGCTGTGCCCGCCCCAGTAGCACTCGCGCAGATGGGCGCCCGAGCGGGTGGTGAAGGCGCCGACCGCCGAGGAGGTGGACGCAGAGGTCAGATCGGGCGCCACGGACGGCCCGAGCATCCCGGTCACCGGGTTGGCGAACGCCTCCAGCGGCAGGTCGTACGCGGCGGGCGGACGGGTTCGGAAGCTGCCCGGCGCGTGCTCCGGCGTGGGCTCCAGTACGATCCGGGCACCCTCGGCCGTGTCGTCCGGCCGGTCCGCGCAGGACGGGCACTCACCGTCCGGCACCAGCGGGAACCGGGAGATCCGCAGGGTCTCCAGATCCAGCAGCCACACCCAGGGATGCCGTACGGCACGCGGGTGCGCGTCCGCCGCCGAGACCAGCGCGGCCAGCGCGTCCACCGCGAAGTCGGCTTCCCACGGCGGGGTCCCGGCCGCCCGGGTCGGCCCGCCCCGCTCCAGCGCGTCCCGCAGGAACCCGGCGCGTACCGCCTGCCAGCGCCGCGCCAGACAGCGCGGACAGCCACGGCCGGCCACGGGAGCCACCGGGCCGACCACGGCGTGATGTCCGTACAGGCCCACGGGAATCGCACCGGGCGCGAACTCACCTGCGCCCCGCACGAGTTCGTCGCGGACGCCGAGTGCCGTCACCACGGCGGGCCGGCCGGGGACGCGGGCGGCTAACGCGGCGGTCAGCCCTGCGCACACCGTGTCCCAGGGCGAGTCGACGGCGACCGGCGCCGCCTCCGTCTCAGTGGGCACCGGACTCGCCACCGGTGAGCAGCACCCGTACGGCGTGGATGTCGCCCGCCGCCAGGTCCGGCGCGGCCACCGGCACCGCGAACGCGTCCCGTCCGGCCGCCGCCAGCGCGTCCAGTACCCCGGCCCAGTCCGTCCCGGCCGCCCGCAGCGACGCCGGCTCGCCCTCGGGGACCAGCGCGGCCGCCTCCAGGTCGGCCCACAGCGGGTCGCCTAGGTCCGGCTCGGCCCCGGCCCGCCGCAGCTGCTCGGCGCCGAGCAGATCGCGCAGCGCCTCCAGCACCGCCTCGCGCGGACGCAGCCCGCTGCCCGGCGCCCAGCGCACCGCGCCGCTCTCCCGGTCGGTGTGGCGGGCCAGAGCCACCGGCAGCGCGGTCGCCCCCGCCCCCGTCAGGTCCAGCACCTCGACCGCGACGCCCAGGGTCTCCGCCGAGCGCAGCAGGAACAGCGACTCGGCGTCCTCGGTGAGGGAGCCGAGGTCCACCAGCCGTACCGGGGCCGCCCGGCGTATCGCCCGGCGCAGGGCGTCATGGGCGAGGGCGGAGCGCAGGGCGCGGGCCAGCGCGGCGCGCGGGGTGCCCGCGGCGCCCGTACCGGCCGACGTGCGCTCGAACAGGCCCTGGCCGTTCCAGCCGCCCAGGGTGCGCACCGCGCCCGTGGGCACCAGCACCGTCCGCCCGTCCAGCAGCGAAACCGCCTCCGACCACGCGGCGACCCGCTCCACGGGCACGTCCAGCCCGCTCGACAAGGCGAGTCCGGCCGGTGCGACCCGGCTCCACGCGCCGCCGGCCGCCACCTCGGGCGGCACCACCTGCTCGGCGTACACCTCGGCACCCCGGAACAGCGCGGCGAGCCGGGCCCCGGCCACATGGTGCACGTCGATCGCGGAGACCTCACGGACCCGGCCGGCGGAGACTCCGAGGCGTACGGTGCTCACCTTCAGCGGGGTCTGCTCCCAGTCGTCGTCGGCGTACCCGCCGAACACCCCGGCCGCCGCACGGACCAGGACGTCCCGCTGCTCCAGCGCGGCCAGCGCCGACTTGGCCGCAGCCTCGTCGGCCGGGCCGTCGGCGGGCAGCGCCACCGGCTCGTCGTCCGGGTGCGGCACCCGCAGCGCGGCCCCGTCCGGGGCCTCGGGCTCCGCACCGGCGGCGCAGAACGGGCAGCGGGGGTGCGGCAGCAGCGCCTCGGCCAGCACGTCCAGTGAGTCGAGATCCTGCACGACGACCTGGTTACGGGTCTCGGCCGGCAGCGCCTCGGTCACCAGCCGGAACACCTCGAACGACAGCAGATTGCCGAGCATCCCCGCGAGCGGCCCGGTGGGCACGCGCCCCGGTGCGCCCACCGGCGCGGCCGGTCCGAGGGCGGCCCACAGCTCGGCGCTGTCGGCCGCGCCGGCACCCGCGCCGAGCCGCAGCGCTGCGCAGCACCAGCAGCCCGGCGTCCCGGCCGTCATCACCGGCCCGACCACCGCCCGGTTCCCGAACGTCCACGCTCCGAGCAGCCGCCGCCCGGCCGGCACGCCCTCGGTGAGCAGCCGCAGGATCTGGCCCGGCGCGCTCGCCCCGGTCACCAGCACCGTGTCCCAGCCGTCGAGCCCGGCCCAGCCCGGCGTGCCGCCGTCCAGCCGCGTCAGCGTGGGGGCGCAGCCCGCCTCGGTGAGCGCCGCGACCTCCGCGTCGAGGCCGGCCGTGCCCCGGGGCTCACGGTCGAGGGCGCCCTCCGCCGCGTCCTCGACCGTGACGGCCACCGTGGCGCAGCCGTTGCGCAGCAGACCCAGCGCGGCCCAGCGCGCCATCTCGTCGTCACCGAGGACCGCCACCCGGGTGTCGCGGAACCTCGCGAACCTGCCGTGGGCGTCGTCCGCGTAATGATCCAGATAGTCGAGCTGATGCGCGAAATGCTCTGCCACCTGCGGCGACAGGGTGCCACCGGTGGGTCTCGGCCCGGCATCCCGGGCGAAGCCACGCGCGTAGAGTGCGCGCACGAGTCGGACCACCATGTCGCGCTGCCTGTCCCCCAGGCCGGCGCAGAGTTCCTCGACCCGCCGCTCGCCGTCGAGATGGGGCACGATCAGCGCGGCGAAGCGGTACGCGGACTGGGTGACGACGTTGAACCCGCCGTGCGCGTTGTGGAACAGGACACCGTTCGGGGTCTGTGTGAACAGGACGTCCCTGCGGATACGCGGCCGCGACCGCGCGATCTCCTCGGGGGACGCGGGAGGGTTGGCCATGCTGTGGAACCTCCGGGTGAAGAGGGGGAGGAGCGGTCAGCCGGCGGGGGGTGGGGACTTCCGCGCCGGGTCGTGCGATGTCGGTTCGGGCGGTGCCGGTTCGGGTCGTGCCGGTTCGGGTCGGGGCGGTGCCGGGCCGGGCGGTGCCGGGTCGGGTGGTGCGGTGGCCGGGAGGCTGGTGCCGGCCGCCTGGACGAAGAGCCGCAGCAGGTCGTGGACCCGGTAGCGGCCCGACGGGTCCTCCTCCAGCAGCCCGGCGTCGACCAGTGCGCGCAGCACCAGCGCGCCCGGTGCCGGGGGAGAGGCCCGCTCCAGCGCGGACGGCACCCCGCCGGGCGGGGACGGCGGCACCCCGGAGGCGGGCAGCGCCGGGCGCCCGCCGTACGGTTCGCCCCGCAGCACGGCGAGCTGGAGACCGCGCAGCCCCGCACCCGGCTCCACCCCGAGTTCGGAGGTGAGATGGGCGTGGATACGCCGGTACTCCGCGAGCGCCTCGGCCCGGCGGCCCGAGCGGTACAGCGCCTCGATGAGCAGCGCCGAGAGCCCCTCGTGACCGGGCTGGACGCGCACCGCCTCGCGGGCCTCGGCGATCATCTCCCGGTGTCTGCCCAGGCGGAGTTCGCCGTCGAAGACACGCTCCACGGCGAGCAGCCGTTCCTCGGCCAGGCGCGGCACATGGTCGCGGTGCAGCTCGTCGGAGTGCACGTTGCCGAGCAGTGGCCCCTTCCACAGCCCCAGCGCGGCCCGCGCCAGCCGCAGCGCGGCCTCCGGGTCGTCGCCGGCCGAGGCCCGGCCGAGCAGGTCTCGGAAGTGGAGGAGGTCCAGGGTGTCGGCGTCCGCCTGGAGCCGGTAGCCGCCGGGAACGGCTTCGATGGCGCGGTCGGCGACCCCGTACTTGGAAAACAGGCGGCGCAGTCGGAGAACGCAGGTGTGCAGCGCCGATCTGCCGCCGGACGGCGGCCGGTCGCCCCACACCACGCGCTGGAGCAGCTCGCCCGGGACCACGGCACCGGGGTGCAGCAGCAGGGCGGCCAGCAGAGAGGTCGGTCTGGAGGGCTGGAGGACGACGGTCTCGTGACCGTCCGTGATGGCCAGCAGGCCGAGGATCTGGAAGCGGGGGCGGCCCGGACAGGCCGCCGCGGCCCGCTGATCTGGGAGAGCGCCGTCGGGCGCGGGAAATCCGGTCTTCACCACAGCCTTTCGCATCGCACGGTGAGTGATGCACCAACTGCTGCGCACGACAGCGCACTTGTTCACACCTGGGGTGTCGGACGTGAACAAGTGATCTGCTGAGAGGGGAACTTAGAAGCGAACCGGTCGGTTCGTCCAGAGGCTGACGCGAAACACCTGGTTACATCCGCGATACACAAGGGCTTTTGCCGGAAGTGGTGTTGGCCGCCGCCCCGCCGGGGCATACCCTCCCGGTGAAGTGGCGCGGCGCGTTCCCGCAAGGCCGCACCCAGGGGAGGAACAACCATGCCGTGGTGGGGACTGATCCCGGTCGCCTCGATGATCACCGGCCCGCTCGCGCTGTACATCCTGAGCCGCCGCAAGCGCGACTCCGACGACGCCGGGGACCAGCGCGGCTGACCCCGGCGGATTCCGGTCCGCTCAGCCCTGCCGCCCGACGTGCTCGGCCGGCTGACGCTCGCTCGGCTGGTGCTCACTCATGTACCAGCCGTCGACCCGCGGCCCGACCAGATCGGTCGGCCAGCCCGCCGTCCGCACGGCCGTGTCGTACACGGCGTCGCCGAACCTGACGATCGCCCCGTGCGGGTCGGGCAGCCGGCGCAGGTTCTGCCACGGCAGCACCGCCAGACCGAGGTCCGGATGCCACTCGGCGCCCTCGACACCCCATGACCGGCCGGTGAGACCGTCGGGTTGCGGCCAGATGTAGGCGTACATCCCGATGTCCAGCGGGCTGCCGCCGTCGCCATGGGTGTTGTCGAAGGAGAACCCCACCGACACGTACTCGTGCAGCTGGGCGTTGCGCATGAACGGCGGGCCCTCGGGGCCGGGGTCCGTCCGCTTCGGGCGCCACCGGGTCGCCGACAGGTCGAAGCCGCCCCACATCACACCGACGCGCGGCCGGTGCCCGAGGAACGGGGCCTGCCACGCCTCCAGACCGGACGCGGCGAGGTCGAACGCCTCCCACAGCAGCCGGGCCGAGTGCGCGTTCCACACCCGCTCCGCCCGGTCGTCCGCGAAGTTCGGCGGGGCGGCGGGCATCTCGCAGATCAGCGCGCTGCGCGGATGCGGGATGCCCAGCTCGGACGCGGCCTCGCAGAACGAGGTGTAGAAGTCGCAGACCGACGTCCGCTCCAGGGGCAGCGTCCGGGTGGCGCCGTCGGCCTCGATCACCACGTCACCGTCGAGCAGCCGGTAGTGCACCGCGAAGGTCACCCCGTTCCGCCGGAACGTCGGCGTGCGCAGCCCGCGCGGGGACACCTCCAGGACGATGTTGCCCCAGCCCACCTCGAACGGGTCGTCCAGCGAGTACTTGCCCGCGACCTGAATCACCCGGTTCACATACTCGATCATGGGGCCCAGTTCCGCGTGGTCCAGCACCGGCCACGCCTCGGGACGTTCGCTCACGGGAGCCTCCCGGCGGATCGATCCACATGTCCTCGACGGCCGCACAGCGCCGGACGCGAACCGCCAGATGTCCGGCATGACAGTCGTACGACCGCACACCCCCCGATTCTCCCACGCGCCCCGGAGCCTCGCCCGCTTCCCGCCCGTGCCGGATCGCACTCGGCGTGACACGATGACGGGACAGCGGCAATCCCACCTCAGAACGCCAGTTCCGCAGCAGCGTCTGAAGGAGCCCAGCATGGCGTCGTCCGAAACGACCGGCGCGGCCGGGATGCAGTTCGGCATCTTCACCGTCGGAGACGTCACCCCCGACCCCACCACCGGCCGTACCCCCACCGAGGCGGAGCGCATCCAGGCGACCGTCGCCATCGCGCGCAAGGCCGAGGAGGCCGGGCTCGACGTCTTCGCCACCGGCGAGCACCACAACCCGCCCTTCGTCCCGTCCTCGCCGACCACCCTGCTCGCCCACATCGCCGCGCGCACCGAGCGGATCATCCTCTCCACCTCCACGACGCTGATCACCACCAACGACCCGGTGAAGATCGCCGAGGACTTCAGCGTGCTCCAGCACCTGTCCGGCGGCCGCACCGACATCATGCTGGGCCGGGGCAACACCGGCCCGGTGTATCCGTGGTTCGGCCAGGACATCCGCCAGGCCATCCCGCTCACCGTGGAGAACTACGACCTGCTGCGCCGCCTCTGGCGCGAGGAGACCGTGGACTGGGAGGGCACGTTCCGCAGCGCGCTCCAGGGCTTCACCCTCGCGCCCCGCCCGCTGGACGACGTACCGCCCTTCGTCTGGCACGCCTCCATCCGCACCCCCGAGATCGCCGAACTGGCCGCCTACTTCGGGGACGGCTTCTTCGCCAACCACATCTTCTGGCCCGCCTCCCACACCCAGCAGCTGGTCGGCCTCTACCGGCGCCGGTTCGCGCACTACGGCCACGGCACCCCGGAGCAGGCCGTCGTGGGGCTCGGCGGGCAGGTGTTCATGCGGGCCGACAGCCAGGACGCGGTCAAGGAGTTCCGGCCCTACTTCGACAACGCCCCGGTGTACGGACACGGGCCCTCGCTGGAGGAGTTCACCCGGCAGACCCCGCTGACCGTAGGCTCACCGGCCGAGGTGATCGAGAAGACCCTGGGCTTCCGCGAGTACGTGGGGGACTACCAGCGGCAGCTCTTCCTCATCGACCACGCGGGGCTCCCGCTGAAGACCGTCCTCGAACAACTCGACCTGCTCGGCGAGGAGGTCGTCCCGGTGCTGCGCCGGGAGTTCGCCGGGGTCCGGCCCGAAGGCACCCCGGCCGCCCCCACCCATGCCTCGCTGCTGCGCGCACGCGAAAGCTCACGCGGAAGCGCACGCGACGGCGCACACGAGAGCCGAGGACCGGCCGACGACGGCGACCGGGAGGCACGATGAAGATCACGGTAATCAGCGGTGGGCTGCGCGAGCCCTCCTCCACCCGGCTCCTCGCGGACCGGCTGTCGGCATCCGTCGCCCGCGAACTCGAGGCGCAGGGCGAGCCGGTGCGGCTGTCCTTCGTCGAACTGCGCCCGCTGGCCCACCCCGTCATGGACGCGATGCTCACCGGGTTCACCGGCGCGGCGCTGGACGCGGCGTTCGAGACGGTGGCCGGGGCGGACGGCGTCATCGCCGTCACCCCCTCCTTCAACGCGTCCTTCAGCGGCCTGTTCAAGTCGTTCTTCGACGTGCTCCCGGAGGACACCCTCTCCGACATGCCCGTCCTCATCGCCGCCAGCGGCGGCACCGAACGGCACTCCCTGGTCCTCGAACACGCGCTGCGCCCGATGTTCTCCTACCTCCACGCGATCGTCTCCCCACGCCCCGTCTACGCCGCCACCGGCGACTTCGGCACCCAGGACGGCGCGGCCCTCGGCGCCCGCATCAACGCGGCGGCCGCCGACTTCACCCGCCTGCTGCGCGCCTGCGGCCCCCGCACCCGCGAGACCCAGGAGGACGCGGACCTGGCGACGATGCGGGAGCTGCTGGGCGGCGAGTAGTGCCCGAGGTGTCTACGCGCCGGCCCTCCCGAACCAAAGTGACCACCCAAAGCAACAAATCACCACACAGGCAAAAGCTTGAACAAGTCTGAAGCAACAAATCTTGACGTGTTCGATCGCGCTTCGTACGTTCCCGAGCGGCCGTGAGGAGTCACCGACTCCGCCTCCCCACCGCACGGCCGGCCGAAGGAGCAGACGATGCGCGCATTCAGATCCGCCGTGTTACCAGCTCTGCGCGGGCGCCTCGGGGCCGTCCTGTCCGTACTCGCCCTGCTGCTCGGCGCCCTGGCCGGGCTGAGCGCGCCCGCACAGGCCGCCGGGTCGGCGCCGTGCGACATCTACGCCGCCGCCGGGACCCCCTGCGTCGCCGCGCACAGCACGGTCCGGGCGCTGTTCTCCGGCTACGGCGGCCCGCTGTACCGGGTCACCCGCGCCTCCGACGGCGCGGCCACCGACATCGGCCTCCTGACCACCGGCGGCTACGCCGACGCCGGCCGCCAGGACACCTTCTGCGGCGGCACCACCTGTCGTATGTCGAAGATCTACGACCAGACCAGCCGCCACAACGACCTCGACCCCGGCCCGGCGGGCACCGCCGGGATAGGCGCCGACCGCGCCGCCGACGCGAGCGAACTCGCCGTCACCGCGGGCGGCCACAAGGTGTACGGCATCTGGATCTCGCCCGGCGTCGGCTACCGCTCCGCCGGCGCCGCCTCCGGCGTCGCGGTCGACGGACAGGCCGAGGGCGTGTACATGGTGGCCAGCGGCACCCACGTCGGCTCCGCCTGCTGCTTCGACTACGGCAACGCCGAACGCACCCCCGCCGACACCGGCAACGGCCATATGGACGCCGTCTCCATCGCCACCACCTGCTACTTCGCCCCCTGCACCGGCAACGGCCCCTGGGTCGAGGCCGACCTGGAGAACGGCATGTTCCAGGGCGACAACGGCTCCAACCTCGCCAACCGGGGCAACAGCAGCACCTACGTCACCGCCGTCCTGAAGAACGACGGCCGGACCCGGTACGCGCTCAAGGGCGGCAACTCCCAGACCGGTCCCTTAAGTACCTGGTGGGACGGCGCGCTGCCCTCGCGCGGCGGCTACCGGCCCATGCAGCAGGAGGGCGGCATCATCCTCGGCATTGGCGGGGACAACAGCAACTGGAACATGGGCACCTTCTTCGAGGGCGCCATGGTCTCCGGCTATCCCTCCGACGCCGCCGAGAACGCGGTGCAGGCCAACGTCGTCGCGGCCGGCTACTCCGGCCGGACCGACGTCCCAGGCGGCCCCCAGGGCACCGTGACCGGCCCCGGCGGCAAGTGCGTCGACGTCGCCGCCGACGACACCGGGGTCAACGGCACCGCCGTCCAGCTCTGGGACTGCCAGGGCTACGCCGAGGACCAGCACTGGACCCACAACCCGGACACCTCCCTCGGCACCATCTCCCGCTGCCTGGACATCGTCGGCAACGGCACGGCCAACGGCACCGAGGTCGAGCTGTGGGACTGCAACGGTGTCGGGGGGCAGAAGTGGGTCCAGCAGGCGGACGGTTCGCTGCGCAACCCCCAGTCCGGGCGCTGCCTGGACGCCCCCAACGGCACCTCCGCCAACGGCACCCGGCTGCGGATCTGGGACTGCAACGGCTCGGCCGCGCAGAAGTTCAGCGTCAACGGCGGCGCCCCGGTCGCCGCGCCCGGCGGCACATGCGTGGACGTCGCCGCCGACGACTCCGGCGTCAACGGCACCGCCGTCCAGCTCTGGGACTGCCAGACCTGGGCCGTCGACCAGCACTGGTTCCACCGCGCCGACACCTCGCTCTCCACCCTCGGCCGCTGCCTCGACATCAACGGCAACGGCACGGCCAACGGCACCCAGGTCCAGCTGTGGGACTGCAACGGTGTCGGGGGGCAGAAGTGGGAGCAGCAGGCCGACGGTTCGCTGCGCAACCCCCAGTCCGGGCGCTGCCTGGACGCCCCCGACGGCGCCACCGGCAACGGCACCCGGCTCCAGATCTGGGACTGCAACGGCTCGGCCGCGCAGAAGTTCAGGCTGAACTGACGACCCGGCACCAGGATCTTCCCTCCGGATGCGGGGGAAGCGGTCGCGGGGGAGCGGGAACACGCGGGCGGACGGCGCCTCGCCGTCCGTCACGCCCCGCCCCCGCACAC
>NZ_JBHXLV010000111.1:0-21411 GCF_042721685.1 Streptomyces sp. NPDC058459
GGCAGGAGCCCTGCTGGCGGGCGCGCCGCTGCTGGCCGGGCTGCTCCAGCTGACCGCGGCGGAGCCAGCGCAGGCGGCACAGGCGGACTCCGTGTCCGTGGCGTTGGACTCACTGACGCCCAGCGCGCCCACCGAGGACGACACGCTGACCGTGTCCGGCACGGTGATCAACAACAGCAGGCAGACCGTGACCGGTGCCCATGTCGGCCTCCAGGTGGGCCCGCTGCTGAACACCCGCTCCGCGATCGACGCCATCGCCCAGCATCCGAACTACCTCCGAGGCGGCACCGGCGACGAGGTCGGCGGCAAGTACACGGAGAAGTTCAGCAAGCTGGTTCCGGGGGTCGCCGAGCACTTCAGCATCTCCGTCCCGGTGGACGAGCTGGACCTCGGCAAGGACGGGGTCTACTCGTTCGGTGTCTCCGTGTCCGGTCAGACCTCGGCGCGGCCCTGGGACCAGATGCTCGGCATCGAGCGGACCTTCCTGCCCTGGCAGCCGTCCGGTGCGGACACCTTGAGCAGGACGACATTCCTCTGGCCGCTGCTCTCCTCCGTCCATATGACGGCGCGGACCGGCGCCGGCGAGCGGCAGACCCCCGTGTTCCAGGACGACGAGCTGGCCACCGAGATCGCTCCCGGTGGCCGGCTGGCCCAGTTGATGGAGCTGGGCAGGGACCTCGACGTCACCTGGGTGATCGACCCGGACCTGCTGGCCGCCGTGGACGCGATGGCGAACAGCTACCGGGTCCAGCAGCCCGACGGGAGCACCGAGGCCGGCTCGCGGGAGAACCAGGCGGTCGCCAAGCAGTGGCTGGCCGGTCTGCAGAAGGCCGTGGCGGGCAAGGAGGTCGTCGCGCTGCCGTTCGCCGACCCGGACCTGGCCTCGCTGGCCCACACGGGCACCAGCGTCACCGGCTCGCTGAGCCACCTCAAGGACGCCACCGACGTGGCCGCGATCACGGTGAAGACCGTGCTCCACGTCACGCCGAGCACCGACTACGCGTGGCCCGTGGAGGGCGCCGTCGACCCGTCGATCATCAAGGTGGCCACCTCCGCGGGCGCCGACCGGGTGATCACCCGCAGCGACAGCCTCCGGGAGACCGCCGGGCTGCCCTACACGCCGTCCGCCGCCCGCCCCATCGGCGGTGGCACCACGGCGGTGGTGGCGGACGCGCGGATGTCCACGGCCTTCGAGGACGACCTCACGAAGGCCGACACCTCCACACTGGCGGTGCAACAGTTCCTCGCACAGAGCCTTGAGATCAATGTGCAGAAGAACGCACAGCGCAGCATCGTGGTCGCCCCGCAGCGCTCGCCGACCGCCAGCCAGGCACAGGCGATGGCCACGGCCGTAAAGGCGCTCCAGGAGGGCAACTGGTCGCAGCCCGAGAACCTCACCTCCGCGGCCAAAGCCAAGCCCGACCCGGACGCCACCACGCGCATCCCCTCCACGTCGGCCTACCCCTCGTCGCTGCGCAGGCAGGAACTCCCGAGGAGCGCCTTCGAGCAGATCGCCGACACGCAGGACAAGCTCGACAACTTCCAGGTGATCCTCACCGACCAGTCCCGCGTGGTCACGCCGTTCGGCAGGGCCATAGACCGCGGGATGTCCACGTCGTGGCGGTCTCAGGCCGGCAGGGCGGAAGGCTTCCGCGCGGGTGTGGAGAGCTGGCTCGACAACCTCGGCGAGCAGGTCAAGCTGATCGACAAGTCGGAGACCAAGCTCTCCGGGCGCAGTGCCACCATCCCGGTGACCGTGCAGAACAACCTCGTCCAGCCCGTCGGCCATCTGTATCTGCGGCTCAGCTCGACCCAGCCGACCCGACTGAAGATCAGCGGTAAGGCGTACTCCGAGCAGCCCGTGGAGGTCTCCGGCGGGCACAGCCAGTCGGTGAAGTTCACCACCTCGGCCAACGCCAACGGCCGGGCCACCGTCCTCGCCCAGCTGTACACCGAGGACGGCCAGGAGTACGGCGACCCCGTCAGCTTCGACGTGAAGGTCACCGAGGTCACGCCCACCGTCATGCTGGTGATCGGCGGCGGGGTGCTGCTGCTGGTCCTCGCCGGCTTCCGGATGTACACCCAGCGCAAGCGCGCGGCAGCCCGCCAGGCCGAGGCGGGCGGTGACGGCGAGGGCCCGATCGAGGCGGCGGCGGACTCCGGCGAAGACTCCGGGAACCCCGACGGCACCGAGGACCGTCTCCCCGAGGAGTCCGGTTCCGCCGCTGGGACAGCCGGGCCGGACCAGCCGGGTGACCCTGCGCCGGACACCGCACCGGAAAGCGCCGGCCCGTCCGGCACGGGTGAGAGAGTGGACCGTTGAGCGACGCCGCGGCCCGTGTGGCCAGGGACGATGAGGTGGGGTAACCATGAACGCGCCGTACAACGGTGACCGCGGCCGGGATGCCGCCGACTCGGGACGGCCCGAGACCCCGCCCGAGCCCGGCCAGGAGCCGCCGCAGCACGCGGCGGACATGTACCTCCAGGACGCCTACGACCAGGACCCCTACCGGGCGCGGGATCTGTCCGCCCAGGACCCGGTCGCCGAGGCGCTCTACGACCGTGCCGCGCATCCACCGCCGCCTCCGGGTACTTACGAGCAGCGCCAGCCGCTCTACGCGCCGCCGTCGCAGTCCTCGTACTCCCCCGACCCGCGCGTATGGGCCAAGACCCCGGCGCCCGAGCCGGAGGGCGACGCCACCCAGCACCTGCCGTACGGCGACCACCCGCGCACCACCCAGTTCGTCGGGGTGGACGACCTTGTCTCGCACTCCGGCGAGGAGTACCACGAGCCGGACGCCTTCGCGCATCTGCTGCGGGACCAGCAGCACAGCGGCTCCGCCGCGTCGGCCCGCGCGGGCCAGGGCGCCGGCGGCTCGTACCAGCCGCCCCACATGCAGGGGCCCGTGCACCACGGCGGTGGCGGAAGCCCGTACCAGGCAGCCTTCGAGAATGCCGTGCAGCCGCCCGTACCCGCTCCTGCCGGACCTGCCGGTCCGGTGGAGACCCCGACACCCCCCGCTCCGGCCCCGGCGAAGGGGCGCGCCTCCGGGCTGCTCGGCTCCAGCGCCGTCATGGCCGCGGGCACGATGGTGTCGCGCCTCACCGGCTTCGTCCGCTCCGCGATGATCGTCGGAGCGCTGGGCACCGGAATCCTCGGGGACTCCTTCCAGATCGCCTACCAGCTGCCGACGATGATCTACATCCTGACCGTCGGCGGCGGCCTCAACTCGGTCTTCGTACCCCAGCTCGTCCGGTCGATGAAGGAGGACGAGGACGGCGGCGAAGCCTTCGCCAACCGGTTGCTGACCCTCGTCATGGTGGCGCTCGCCGCACTGACCGCGCTGACCATGCTCGGCGCGCCGTACCTGGTGCGGGTGCTGTCGGACCCGATCGCCACCGATCCGGCGGCCAACCAGGTGGCGATCACCTTCACCCGCTACTTCCTGCCCTCGATCTTCTTCATGGGCATCCACGTGGTGATGGGTCAGGTCCTCAACGCGCGCGGCAAGTTCGGCGCGATGATGTGGACCCCGGTCCTGAACAACATCGTCATCATCGTCACGCTCGGCATGTTCCTGTGGGTCTACGGCTCCGCGGCGGACTCCCACATGACCGTCAGCAACATCCCGCCGCAGGGCCAGCGGCTCCTCGGCATCGGCATCCTGCTCGGTCTCGTCGTGCAGGCCCTGGCGATGATCCCGTACCTGCGTGAGACCGGCTTCCGCATCAGGCCCCGGTTCGACTGGCGGGGCCACGGTCTGGGCAAGGCCGCGATGCTCGCCAAGTGGACGGTGCTGTTCGTGCTCGCCAACCAGGCGGGCGCCATGGTCGTCACCCAGCTGTCCACCGCCGCCGGCAAGAACTCGGGGACCAACGGCACCGGCTTCACCGCCTACGCCAACGCCCAGCTCATCTGGGGACTGCCGCAGGCCATCATCACCGTGTCCCTCATGGCCGCGCTGCTGCCGCGGCTGTCGCGCTCGGCAGCCGAGGGCGACGGCGGCGCCGTCCGCGACGACATCTCGCAGGGCCTGCGCACCACGGCGGTGGCCATCGTGCCGATCGCCTTCGGCTTCGTCTCGCTCGGCATCCCTATGTGCACGCTGATCTTCGGCTCCTCGGGCATCGGGTCGGCCACCAACATGGGCTTCATGCTGATGGCCTTCGGCCTCGGCCTGATCCCGTACTCGGTCCAGTACGTCGTCCTGCGCGCCTTCTACGCGTACGAGGACACCCGCACCCCCTTCTACAACACGGTCATCGTGGCGGCGGTCAACGCGGGCGCCTCCGCGCTCTGCTACTTCCTGCTGCCGTCCCGCTGGGCGGTCGCGGGCATGGCGGCCGTGTACGGCCTCTCCTACGCCATCGGCGTCGGTGTCGCCTGGCGGCGCCTGCGCAAGCGGCTGGGCGGCGACCTGGACGGTTCCCGGGTGCTGCGGACGTACGCCCGCCTGGCGATCGCCTCGGTCCCGGCGGCGCTGCTCAGCGGCGCCGCCTGCTACGGCATCGGGAACTCCCTCGGACAGGGCGTCCTCGGCTCTCTCGTTGCGCTGGTGGCGGGTGGTGCGGTACTGCTGGGTGTCTTCTTCGTGGCCGCGCGCCGGATGCGGATCGATGAGCTGAATTCGCTGGTTGGCATGGTGCGCGGGCGGCTGGGGCGCTGAGGCGGGGGTAGTCGCACAACCATCGTCCTCCTCTGCGTGTCGTGCATTACAGCGGACTGTGGGCACAATTGGTTTCGGCGTCGGACAGCGTGCAACGGATGGGGAGGCAGGGACGACGGTGGCGGAACGGAGCACGGCTGCCGTCGACGTGGCAGACAACAGCGGTGACGAGCCGCTGACCGCCAAGGCGGATCAGGCCACGGCCGACGGGGTGGCCAAGAACCCGGAGCGGGGCACGGACATCGACCAGGCGCAGGGGAGCGGCGAGGCGGAAGACCTCGGCAGGACGTCTTCGCCCACTGAGCTGCACAGCGGTCACAAACTCGCCAGGCGCTACCGCCTGGAGGAATGCGTCACCCGTCTGGACGCATTCAGCAGCTGGCGCGCCGTCGACGAGAAGCTACGGCGAGCCGTCGGAGTGCACATCCTGCCCGCCGACCATGTACGTGCCCGTGCCGTGCTGGCGGCCGCGCGTTCGGCGGCGCTGCTGGGCGATCCGCGCTTCGTGCAGGTTCTTGACGCGGTAGAGGAGAACGACCTCGTCTACGTGGTGCACGAGTGGCTGCCCGACGCGACCGAGCTGACCGCACTGCTCGCGGCCGGCCCGCTCGAGCCGCACGACGCCTACCAGATGGTCAGTCAGGTGGCGGCCGCCATGGCCGCCGCCCACCGTGAGGGCCTCTCCCATCTGCGGCTGAACCCGAACGCGGTCCTGCGTACCTCCTCCGGGCAGTGGCGTATCCGCGGTCTCGCGGTGAACGCCGTCCTGCGCGGCGTCGGCTCCGACACCCCCCAGCGCACCGACACCGAGTCGATCGGCGCCCTGCTGTACGCGGCGCTGACGCAGCGCTGGCCCTACGAGAGCGACGCGTACGGTCTGGCCGGCCTGCCCAAGGACGTCGGTCTCATCGCGCCGGACCAGGTGCGGGCCGGAGTGCACCGGAGACTGTCCGAGCTGGCGATGCGCGCGCTCGTCAACGACGGGGCCACCGCCTCCCGGCACGAGGCCGCGTGCACCACGCCGGAGGAACTGGTCAAGGCGGTCGGTGAGATGCCCCGCGTCCGGCCGCCGGAGCCCGCGTTCAACCGCCCGCCGGAGTACCAGCGCACGACCTACCAGCAGGGCACCTACGGCCGTACCTCGGCGCATCCCGGCGCCACGCAGTCCGTGACGGCCCCGCCGCCCCCGCTCCAGAGCCGGACGGGCAAGGCGCTGAAGTGGGCGGTCTCCGCGCTGCTCATCGCCGCGCTCGGCCTCGGCAGCTGGCAGCTGGCGGACGCGCTGATGAACCGCGGCGACAACTCCAACAAGACCGACACCACCCAGACGCAGGACGAGGGCGACAAGGGCGTGGCCAAGGCTGCGCCGAAGCCCGTGAAGATCGAGGATGCTCAGGAGTTCGTCGCCGAGGGCGGCGCCCAGCATCCCAACGATGTCGCCAAGACCTATGACGGGGACCCGTCGACGTCGTGGCGGACCAAGTCGTTCACCGCCGGTCCCTCTATCTCCCCTCTCAAGCCGGGTGTGGGCATCGTCTACGACCTCGGCTCGGAGAAGGACGTCGACGCCGCCACGATCGGGATGCGCTACCCCGGGGACCACACGACGGTCGACCTCTACACGTCCGACTCGGCACCCGTGTCGCTGGACTCGATGCACAAGGTCGGCAGCACCACCACTACGGACACCATTGCCACGGTGAAGCCGGGCAAGCCGGTGAAGGGGCGGTACGTCCTGGTCTGGCTGACGGCCGTTCCCCAGTCGGGCTACGACGCGGCCACCTACTCGACGGCGGGCTACAAGCAGGCCATCACCGAAGTCCATTTCACGGGCTGACGTCTCATCCGAGCCGGAGGGGGCCGATGGCTGGCGACAGCCGCTACGGCGAGGTACGGGACGAGGATCTGCTCGCCCGTCATGTGCAGGGCGACCCCGATGCCTTCGGCGAGATCGTCCGGCGGCACCGGGACCGGCTGTGGGCGGTCGCGCTGCGGACACTGGGGGACCGGGAGGAGGCCGCCGACGCCGTGCAGGACGCACTGGTGTCGGCCTACCGGGCCGCTCACACCTTCCGGGGACAGTCGGCCGTCACGACCTGGCTGCACCGGATCACCGTGAACGCCTGTCTGGACCGTATCCGCAAGGCGGCCTCGCGGAAGACCGCTCCCGTCGACGACACAGAGCGCCTGGAACAGCTGCTGGAGCCGCACGAGTCGGCCTCCGCACCGGCCGAGCGCAACGACCTCTACCGTCAGCTCCTCGAAGCCCTGAGCACCCTTCCCGCCGAGCAGCGGGCCGCACTGGTCCTGGTGGACATGCAGGGCTACCCCGTAGCCGAGGCCGCCCGGATTCTGGATGTGCCGACCGGGACGGTGAAGAGCCGGTGCGCACGGGGCCGGGCCAGGCTCCTCCCCCTGCTCACCCACCTACGGCCCGGCGCCCCTGGTGAGAGGCGCCCTGCTGCCGCTGACGGCGGAAAAGAACCCGCGGCGGGACGGAACCGGGTGCACGGGACATCCGTCCCACCTGCGACAGGATCTGCGAGCGAGCGAACCGAGGACTCCGGGCCGAGTGGTTCAGCCGTCGGGAAGAGCGGAGGTGGGCGAGCATGACGTCCTCGACGGACACGACCGGGCACCCGGACGTCGCCGAGATCTCCGACCTGACCGAAGGACTCCTCGCGCCGTCACGCAGCACGGAGCTGCGGCACCACCTGGCGGAGTGCGAGCCATGCGCGGAGGTTCTTGCCGCGCTGACCGAGATCCAGGGAGTGCTGGGCAGCGTTCCGGACGTGCCCCCGATGCCCATGGACATCGTCGGCCGGATCGAAGCCGCCCTCACGACCGAAGCAGCAGAACAGTCCGGCCAGCCGGACACCGCCACCCCCGGCAGTCGTGTTTCACGTGAAACACCGACCCCGCCGGACCGGCCGGCCAAGCACTCGTGCGTGAACACCGGTCCTGGCCGGAAGGAGCGCACCCGGAACCGGCGCCGGACGGTCGCGCTGGGCGCCGTGCTCACCGCTGCCGTCCTTGGGGCCGGGTCCCTGCTGGTGCAGTCCTTCGGTGACAACGCAGCCGACAAAACGGCGCGGAGCACTGCCGCGTCGCCTGTCGGCACCTTCTCCGGGGCCAGCGTGAGGAGCCAGGTGTCGGACCTGCTCACCACCAGACAGGGGCTTCAGCGGGGCAGCCAACGACCGCAGCAGGACGCGGAGACGGAGCCGGCACCCTCGCGGCCTGCACAGAGCGCGAACACGCTGATCCAGACCGAGGTCCCGGTCCCCGACTGCGTCCGGCGAGCACTCCACTCCGGTGAAACGGTTCTGGGGGCGAAGAGCGGCACCTACGCCGACAAGAGCGCCTACCTCGTCGTGGTGCCCGACAAGGCCGACAGCAAGCGCGTCACGGCCTATGTGGTCGACGCCTCCTGTACGTCCAGACGGACCGCAGACGCCGGCCGTGTGCTGCTGAAGCAGACCCTCGTCCGTTCCTGACACGCCGCGGGCGTCGCCTCCGCCCGACTCTCCCCGCCCGTACGGTGTGAGCCGTCGCGTGGCCGGACATCTGGGGAATGCGTGCCCCTTAGGATCGGTTGGGTGGTGTGAGAGTCCCGGGAGGGACTCCCACCGGTCGGCCGACACAGACCAGAGACGAGGAACCAAGCCGTGAGCGACGTCCGTAATGTGATCATCATCGGCTCCGGGCCCTCGGGCTACGCGGCGGCGCTGTACACCGCGCGTGCGTCCCTGAAGCCCCTGGTGTTCGAGGGTGCAGTCACCGCTGGTGGCGCGCTGATGAACACCACCGAGGTGGAGAACTTTCCGGGCTTCCCCAACGGCATCATGGGCCCCGAGCTGATGGACAACATGCGGGCGCAGGCCGAGCGTTTCGGCGCCGAGTTGCTCCCGGACGACATCGTCTCCGTCGACCTGACCGGCGACGTGAAGACCGTCACCGACACCGCAGGCACGGTCCACCGGGCCAAGGCGGTCATCATCGCCACCGGGTCCCAGCACCGCAAGCTCGCGCTGCCCAATGAGGACGCGCTGTCCGGCCGTGGCGTCTCGTGGTGCGCCACCTGTGACGGCTTCTTCTTCCGGGACCAGGACATCGCCGTGATCGGTGGTGGCGACACCGCGATGGAGGAAGCCACCTTCCTCTCCCGGTTCGCCAAGTCGGTGACGATCGTCCACCGCCGGGACACCCTGCGTGCCTCCAAGGCGATGCAGGAGCGCGCCTTCAACGACCCGAAGATCAAGTTCGCCTGGGACAGCGAGGTCGTCGAGATCCTGGGAGAGAGGAAGCTCTCCGGGCTGAAGCTCCGCAACCTCAAGACCGGCGAGCTGTCCGACCTGCCCGTCACGGGTCTGTTCATCGCCATCGGGCACGACCCGCGCACCGAGCTGTTCAAGGGCCAGCTGGACCTGGACCCTGAGGGCTACCTCAAGGTGGACGCGCCCTCCACCCGGACCAACCTGCCCGGCGTCTTCGCCGCGGGTGATGTGGTCGACCACACCTACCGCCAGGCGATCACCGCGGCCGGCACCGGCTGCGCCTCGGCTCTGGACGCCGAGCGCTACCTCGCGTCTCTGCTGGACGCGAGCGGCCACGCCGAGCCCGAAAAGACCGCTGTCTGACTTCCCCATCCCCCGATTGATCAAGTGAGGAGCCCGCTGTGGCCGGCACCCTGAAGCATGTGACTGACGACTCTTTCGATGAGGACGTCCTCAAGAGCGACAAGCCCGTCCTGGTGGACTTCTGGGCCGAATGGTGCGGCCCGTGCCGCCAGATCGCTCCGTCCCTGGAGGCCATCGCCGCCGAGCACGGCGACAAGCTCCAGATCGTCAAGCTGAACATCGACGAGAACCCGGCCACGGCCGCCAAGTACGGCGTCATGTCCATCCCGACGCTGAACGTCTACCAGGGCGGCGAGGTCGTCAAGACGATCGTCGGTGCCAAGCCGAAGGCGGCGCTCGTCCGCGACCTGGACGACTTCATCACCGACTGACGTTCGCAGCACAGGCCATGTTTCACGTGAAACATGGCCTGATCAGGGGTCGGCCCACTCGGGTCGGCCCCTTCGTCATGTCGAGATGCGGAGACAGCTCCCGTCACAGCGGCCGCAGTGCGGGCTCCTTGTGCACCGCGCCGAGGAGGCGGTCGAGGGCCAGCTCGACGTCTTCCTTCCAGGACAGCGCCGAGCGCAGCTCCAGACGCAGCCGGGGGTGCCTGGAGTGCTGCCGCACGGTCTTGAAGCCGACCGCGAGAAGATGGTCGGCCGGCAGCAGACAGGCAGGCTCCTTCCAGCGCGTGTCGCCGAACGCCTCGATGGCCTTGAAGTTCCGGCGCAGCAGATCCTTGGCGACCGCCTGCACCAGCACCCGCCCCAACCCCTGCCCCTGATAGCCGGGCATGATCAACGACGTGATGAGCTGCACGGCGTCCGGAGAGACTGGACTCGTGGGAAACGCCGTCGCGCGCGGGACATAGGCAGGCGGGGCATAGAGCACGAAGCCGACCGGTACGTCGTCGACATAGGCGACTCGGCCGCAGGAGCCCCAGTCCAGCAGGACTCCGGAGATCCAGGACTCCTTCTCCGCCTCCGCGGTGCCGGCTCGGACGGCGGCCTCGGCACTGACCGGGTCCAGCTCCCAGAAGACGCACGAACGGCACCGCTGGGGAAGATCCTGAAGATTGTCCAGCGTGAGCGGTACCAGCCGACGCCCCATGAAAGCCGTCCCTCGCTTCCTTCGCCGCGTCACGTCCGCTCGCATCGTATCCACGATGTGATTGCCTCGATACCGGCGCAAAGCAAAGAGCGGACCGTGTCCCGGTACACACCGGACACGGCCCGCTCGCGCAGCCTGTAGGCAGGGCGCTTGCCCGGAGCGCTACTCCTCGGACACGTGCTCCGGGAGGCCCTTCGGCAGAATTGGTCCCTCACCCGGAGCCAGCGTGCCAAGGATGCGCTCCAGATCCTCCACCGAAGCGAACTCGACGGTGATCTTGCCCTTCTTCTGACCGAGGTCGACCTTCACCCGGGTCTCGAACCGGTCGGAGAGCCGCGTCGCCAGACCGCTCAGCGCCGGGGAGACCAGAGCACCGGCCCGCGGCCCCCTGGCACGCTGGGCCCGCTGCGGGCGGGACCCCATCAGCGTCACGATCTCCTCGACAGCCCGCACCGACAGCCCCTCGGCCACGATGCGGTGCGCCAAGCGGTCCTGCTCCTCGGAGTCCTCCACGGACAGCAGCGCCCGTGCGTGACCCGCCGAGAGCACGCCGGCAGCGACTCGCTTCTGCACGGTCGCGGAAAGCTTCAGCAGCCGCAGGGTGTTCGAGATCTGCGGGCGGGACCGCCCGATGCGGTCGGCCAACTGGTCGTGCGTGCAGTTGAAGTCCTTGAGCAACTGGTCGTAGGCGTGTGCCTCTTCCAGCGGATTCAGCTGCGCGCGGTGCAGGTTCTCCAGCAGGGCGTCCAGCAGGAGCTTCTCGTCGTCCGTGGCACGGACGATCGCCGGGATCGACTCGAGTTCTGCCTCACGGCTGGCGCGCAGACGGCGCTCACCCATGATCAGTTCATAGCGGTCGTCGCCCAGTTCCCGTACGACGACGGGCTGCAGCAGGCCCACCTCCTTGATGGAGATGACCAGTTCGTTCAGCGCGTCCTCGTCGAAGACCTCACGCGGCTGGCGCGGGTTCGGCGCGATGGCCTCGAGCGGGAGCTCGGCGAAGTAGGCACCAGCGGGCGGTGCGGGCCGCTCATCGGCCGGGTTCGCCGGGACCCCCTCCGTCTGCTGCGCCACCGAAGCCAGGACGCCGCCGCGGCCGATCCCGGTCGGTCTGCGGTCGGGCGACAGCGTCGAGCCCGATGCCGAGGAGGCGGGCGATCCACCGCCCAGCACGGCCGAAGCCGGGATCTTCTCCGTCGGTGCTGCGGGGATCAGTGCGCCAAGCCCTCGGCCCAGCCCCCTTCGTCGTTCACTCACTGCATCCCCTCCACCATCTTCGGATCGTTCTGGGTGCCGAGGTGGGCCTGGGTCGGGTCATAGCTGACCCCGACGCCCCTCAGCGCAATCTCTCGGGCAGCCTCAAGGTAGGAGAGCGCACCACTCGACCCTGGATCGTAGGTCAGGACCGTCTGCCCATAGCTCGGCGCCTCGGAGATACGGACCGAGCGGGGAATGCTGGTCCGCAGCACCTCGTCGCCGAAGTGGGTGCGCACCTCCTCCGCGACCTGAGAGGCGAGGCGGGTCCGGCCGTCGTACATGGTGAGCAGGATCGTCGACACATGCAGGGACTGGTTGAGGTGACCCCGCACCAGGTCGACGTTGCGCAGGAGCTGGCCCAGCCCCTCCAGCGCGTAGTACTCGCACTGGATCGGGATGAGGACTTCCTGGCCGGCCACGAGTGCGTTGACCGTCAACAGCCCCAGCGACGGCGGGCAGTCGATGAGGACATAGTCCAACGGCTGCTCGTACGCCTGGATCGCCCGCTGCAACCGGCTCTCACGGGCCACCAGGGAGACCAGTTCGATCTCCGCGCCGGCGAGGTCGATCGTGGCGGGAGCGCAGAAGAGACCTTCGACATCAAGGACGGGCTGGACGACCTCGGCCAGCGGCCGACTGTCCACCAGAACGTCGTAGATGGAGGGAACGTCCGCGTGATGGTCGATCCCCAGTGCCGTGGAGGCATTCCCCTGCGGGTCGAGGTCGATCACCAGGACCCGGCCACCGTGCAACGCGAGGGACGCGGCGAGGTTGACGGTCGTCGTCGTCTTGCCCACGCCACCCTTCTGGTTGGCGACCACGATGATTCGGGTCTGCTCCGGCCTCGGCATGCCTTCCGCAGCGCGGCCCAGGGCGTCGACCGCCACCTGGGCCGCACGGCCGATGGGAGTGTCGTCCATCGGAGGCGGTGTTTCACGTGAAACATCTGCCCCCCTCGATTCGGTACGGGGACCGGGGACCGGATCGGTCATCGGTCCCGCGATGTTGGCGTCGGACCGCAAGGATTCACTCTCCTCGACTACAGGCTCGCAATGAACAGAGCCTCCCATGCCTTCGGGGGCATGAACCAGTGAGCCCTGTCCTTCTGTGGAGAAGTCCACCTCTGTGGACAACTTCGGTACCTCTCCGGGTGAACCAAGAGGCCACCGGTCCCGGGGTTCTGCCGCGACGCGACCGCGGCCGATGATGCCGTGCAGCAAGGAGCGACGTTTCACGTGAAACACGATGCACAGCCACGGCGACCGGGGCTCTGCGACACTCCGGCCCGCCCGCCTGACTAGTCCGGCCGAGGCAGATCACCAAGCAGGGAACCAGGGCGAGAGAAAGCGCCCCAGGCCACGGCCAGGGGCGCACTCTTCGGCACCGGTCGGTTCAGAAGGGCCTCGCGATCAGCGACGACGGCGAGTCCGGCTCGTCCGGGCCGCCTTGGCCCGCTTGGCGGCGAACCGCACACCACCCGGGCTCTCACCGACCTCCACCCGGACCACCGTGGACAGCGGGTCCACCACGCCCTCACCCACCTGGAGGACCGAGGTCGAAACCGCACCGAGCTTGCTGAGCGCGGTCGACGCCGCCTTCAGCTCCTCCTCGGCGGTGTCACCCTTGAGCGCCAGCATCTCGCCGTACGGCCGCAGCAGCGGGATGCCCCAGGCGGCCAGCCGGTCCAGCGGGGCCACGGCACGCGCGGTCACCACGTGGACCGGGGGCACCTTGCCCAGCATCTCCTCCGCCCGGCCACGGACCACGGTGACATGGTCCAGGCCCAACAGCTCCACGACCTCGGTGAGGAACGTGGTGCGGCGCAGCAGCGGCTCCAGCAGGGTGATGTTCAGGTCGTCACGCACCAGCGCCAGCGGAATGCCCGGCAGTCCCGCACCCGAGCCGACATCGCACACCGTCACCCCCTCGGGGACGGCCTCGGAGAGCACCGCGCAGTTCAGCAGGTGCCGCTCCCAGAGGCGGGGCACCTCCCGTGGGCCGATCAGGCCGCGCTGGACTCCTGCCTCGGCCAGCAGCTCCGCATAGCGGACCGCATCCTCGAAGCGATCGCCAAACACTTCCCGCGCCTGTTCGGGCGCGGGGGGAAGCTCTGCTGCCTCCGTCACGGGGACCGTCCTTCCGTACCGCGCCGGTGCTTCACGCACCGGCCCTAAGAACTACCAGGCTGACAAACTTCGGCCCCGTCTGTTGGTCAGACGGGGCCGATGGAACCACGGGGCCGATCAGGCGGGCAGCACGACGACGAAGCGCTGCGGCTCCTCGCCCTCGGACTCGCTGCGCAGTCCGGCACCCTTGATCGCGTCGTGGACGACCTTGCGCTCGAACGGGGTCATCGGCTTGAGCTTGACCGGCTCGCCGCTGCTCTTGACCTCGGCGGCCGCCTCGGCGCCCAACTCGGCCAGCTCGGCGCGCTTCTGCGCCCGGTAGCCCGCGATGTCCAGCATCAGCCGGCTACGGTCACCGGTCTCGCGGTGCACGGCCAGACGCGTCAGCTCCTGGAGCGCCTCCAGGACCTCGCCGTCCCGGCCTACCAGCTTCTGCAGATCGCGGCCGCCGGCGTCGCTGATGATCGAGACGGAGGCACGGTCGGCCTCCACGTCCATGTCGATGTCGCCGTCGAGATCGGCGATGTCCAGCAGAGCCTCGAGGTAGTCCGCAGCGATCTCGCCCTCCTGCTCAAGGCGGGTGAGGGTGTCTGCACCTTCGGCGGCGGCGGTGGTGGTGCCTTCCGTCACGGGATGGGCTCCTTCTTACTTCTTGGACGGGGACTTCGGCCGCTGGCCACCCCTGCGCTGCCCGGACTGGGCCTTGCTGCGGGTGCCGGAACCGGGCTTCGGGGTCTGCTTGGCGGCTGCGGGCGCGGCGTCCTGCGGCTCCTCGGACTCGCTCAGCGAGGGCGAGGGAGCGGAGGGCTCCTCGGCCGGCTCGGCCTCGTGCGGCTGCTTCTGCAGCGACTGACGCTGGGACTTGCTCTGCCGCTTGGGCTGCTGCCGGCGCGCTGCGGCGGCCGCGACGGGCGTACCGTCCTCGGCCTGGTCGACGGACTGGCTCTCGCTCCTGACAACGCCGCCGTCGGCCTGAGCCGCGAGACCGGCCTTGCTGAGGGCGTTGATGAACTTGCGCTCGGCCTCGTTGCGGTCGCGGCCCTTGGCGACGATCGCCTTGACGATCACCCGGGCGCCGCGGCTGCGGACCTTGCCGTGCTGCGTGACGTGACCGGTGAGACGCTCCAGGTAGGCGGCCTGCGCCTTGGAGCCCGGAGTCGGGTTGTTGCGGATGACGTACATCTGCTGGCCCATGGTCCACACGTTGGTGGTCAGCCAGTAGATCAGGACACCGACCGGGAAGTTGATGCCGAAGACGGCGAACATGATCGGGAAGACGTACATCAGCATCTTCTGCTGCTGCATGAACGGGGTCTTCACCGAGGTGTCGACGTTCTTCGTCATGAGCTGACGCTGGGTGTAGAACTGCGACGCCGACATCATGATGATCATGATTGCGGTGACGACCCGCACATCGGTGACCGTGGCGCCGAGGGCGTGCAGGGTGTCCGCACCGTCCTTGAACTTCGCCGCGAGCGGGGCGCCGAAGATGTGGGCCTTACGGGCGCTCTCCAGCAGCGAGTCGTTGATGACCCCGATGGTCTTGCCCGACGCGATGCCGTTGAGCACGTGGTACAGGGCGAAGAAGAACGGCGACTGCGCCAGGATGGGAAGGCACGAGGAGAGCGGGTTGGTACCCGACTCCTTGTACAGCTTCATCATCTCTTCGGACTGGCGCTGCTTGTCGTTCTTGTAGCGCTCCTGGATCTTCTTCATCTCCGGCTGGAGCGTCTGCATCGCGCGCGTCGCCTTGATCTGCTTCACGAAGAGCGGGATCAGGCAGATGCGGATCAGGATCACCAGGGACACGATGGACAGGCCCCAGGCCCACCCCGTGTCCGGGCCGAAGATGGACCCGTACACCGTGTGGAACTGGACGATGACCCAGGAGACGGGTGTCGTGATGAAGCTGAAGAAGCTGGCAATCGTGTCCACTAATCATGCTCCTTGGGCATGGGACGAGGTCTCTGCGGCCGGGCCCGAAGGTGGCTCGGAAGAAAGCTTCGCCTCGGTGGCCGGGTCGGCGGAGTTCCCGCCCTTGCGTGCGCCCCAGGCGTTGCGCAGCATCTCGTGCCACCGCGGACGCTTACGCGGCGGGACATGGTCCACACCGCCCAGCGACCACGGATTGCAGCGGAGAACGCGCCAGGCCGTGAGTGCTGTTCCCTTGATGGCACCGTGCCGGTCGATGGCCGTGTAGCCGTAGTGGGAGCACGACGGGTAGTACTTGCACACCGGCCCCAGCAACGGACTGATCGTCCACTGGTACAACTTGATCAGGGCCAGTAGCGGGTACTTCATCGCGTGCCCCCTCCCATCAGCCGTTCAAGAGCGGCGTCCAGGTCTCGGGCCAGCTGTGCGTGGTCCGCGTCGCCCGATCCGGGCAGCGCGCGTACGACTACCAGGCTACCGGGGGGAACAAGGGCGACCCGGTCACGCATCAGGTGACGCAGTCTGCGCTTCACTGTGTTGCGGACGACCGCGTTGCCCACTGCCTTGCTCACGACGAAACCCGCACGCGTCGGGGGAGCGCTCTCCCCAGGCGCGTGCGGGTCCGTTGCACCGCTACGAAGATGGACGACGAGCGTCGGGCGACCGGCCCGGCGACCCCGTCGTACCGCGGATGCGAAGTCCTCGCGCCGCCTCAGTCGGTGTTCGAGGGGCAGCACGATGTCATGACCTGATCGGGATCAGGCGGACAGACGGGTGCGGCCCTTGCTGCGGCGCGTCGCGAGGATCGCACGGCCGGCACGGGTACGCATACGCAGCCGGAAGCCGTGGGTCTTCGCGCGACGACGGTTGTTCGGCTGGAAGGTGCGCTTGCTCACTCGGGGGCTCCAGAAGAAATCGGTAGTGGCGGGGTGCCGTCCTGGCTGTCACCGTGCGCCCACGAGTAGCTCGCAACACGCCCGATTGCACCGCTTCCCGATCACCTGAAGTGATCTGTGCCCATCGGAGGCAGGCGGCAGCAGCCATCGACAACTCGACCTGGTCACGGTACGCGCGGCTACGCCATCCGGTCAAACCGGCGCCCGTCAGGGGACACTGTCCACAGGCTGGGGACAACGACTTGAACCCTACCCGCCGCCCTGACTACCGTGGCTGAACTCCGTTTCGTTCCCTTGTCCCAGCCCGACCGGGATTGCCCGGCACAGTCCGGCCCGTCCACCTGATTGTCATCCCGACCCATCCCACAACCACACGTTCGTGGGACCTGTGAGAGAGCGTGCCCTGTGGCTGACGTACCTGCCGATCTTGCCGCAGTGTGGCCACGCGTACTGGAGAAACTCCTGGGCGAGGGCCGGGGCCAGGGCGTCGAGACCAAGGACGAGCACTGGATCAGGCGCTGCCAGCCGCTGGCCCTGGTCGCGGACACCGCGCTGCTCGCCGTGCCGAACGAATTCGCCAAGGGCGTACTGGAGGGCCGCCTGGCCCCGGTCGTCAGCGAGACCCTGAGCCGCGAGTGCGGCCGTCCCATCCGGATCGCCATCACCGTGGACGACTCCGTCGGCGGCCCCACGGCCCCGCAGCCGTCCGCCGGCCACGAGCAGTCGGACGCCCGTGAACAGAGCGCCCAGCCGCGCTACGAGGAGCCGGAACTGCCCTCCGGCCCCTACGAGGACTACGGTCGCCGCCGCCCCGAGGACCACACGCTGCCGGGCGACGGCCCGGCCGGCCGCGGCGAACGCCCGCCGAGCGGGCGCGAGGAGCGGATGCCGACGGCCCGCCCCACCTACCCGTCCGAGTACCAGCGCCCCGAGCCGGGCGCCTGGCCGCGCTCCGGCCAGGACGACTACGGCTGGCAGCAGCCCCGACTCGGCTATCCCGAGCGCGACCCCTACGCCTCCCCGTCCCAGGACTCCTACGGCGGGCCGGACTACCGCGCGCCCGGCCGCGAGCGCCAGGGACACCAGGGACACCAGGGACACCAGGGCTACGAGCCGCAGCGCCCCGGCTACGACGGACCGCGCCCGGAGTACGGCGCGCCCCGCGCCGAGTACGACCAGCGTGACCCGGTCCGCCGTGAGCGGCCCGAGCTGCCGTCCGACAGCGGCCCCGGGCGCCGCGGCGGCGGGACCGGGCGGCCCGAGCTGCCGTCCACCGGGCGCGGCGGTCCCGGCTCGTCGTCCTCCTCGTCCGCGGCTGCCGGGCGTCCCGGCGAGCCGACCGCGCGGCTGAACCCGAAGTACCTCTTCGACACCTTCGTCATCGGCGCGTCCAACCGCTTCGCGCACGCGGCCGCGGTGGCCGTCGCCGAGGCGCCGGCGAAGGCATACAACCCCCTCTTCATCTACGGGGAGTCGGGGCTCGGCAAGACGCACCTGCTGCACGCGATCGGGCACTACGCGCGCAGCCTGTACCCCGGGACGCGCGTGCGGTACGTCAGCTCGGAGGAGTTCACCAACGAGTTCATCAACTCCATCCGCGACGGCAAGGGCGACAGCTTCCGCAAGCGGTACCGGGAGATGGACATCCTGCTCGTCGACGACATCCAGTTCCTCGCGGACAAGGAGTCGACGCAGGAGGAGTTCTTCCACACCTTCAACACGCTGCACAACGCCAACAAGCAGATCGTGCTGTCCTCCGACCGGCCGCCCAAGCAACTGGTCACGCTGGAGGACCGGCTGCGCAACCGCTTCGAGTGGGGCCTGATCACCGACGTCCAGCCACCCGAGCTGGAGACGCGGATCGCGATCCTGCGGAAGAAGGCGGTGCAGGAGCAGCTCAACGCCCCGCCGGAGGTGCTGGAGTTCATCGCCTCCCGGATCTCGCGGAACATCCGTGAGCTGGAGGGCGCGCTGATCCGGGTGACGGCGTTCGCCTCGCTCAACCGGCAGCCGGTGGACCTGGGGCTCACCGAGATCGTCCTCAAGGACCTGATCCCCGGCGGCGAGGACTCCGCCCCGGAGATCACGGCCACGGCCATCATGGCGGCCACCGCGGACTACTTCGGGCTCACGGTGGACGACCTGTGCGGCACCTCGCGCGGCCGCGCGCTGGTCACCGCCCGGCAGATCGCCATGTACCTGTGCCGCGAGCTGACGGACCTGTCACTGCCGAAGATCGGCGCGCAGTTCGGCGGCCGGGACCACACCACCGTCATGCACGCGGACCGCAAGATCCGGGCCCTGATGGCCGAACGGCGCTCGATCTACAACCAGGTGACCGAGCTGACGAACCGCATCAAGAACGGCTGACGCGCGCCGCGTGCGGCCCTGAGGGCGCTCCGGGAGGTCTCCGGGGCGCCCTTCGCCGTTCCTGCGGCGAAGCGTCTACCGCGACGACGCTCGGGGGACGTCCACCGGGCCGAGGCACGGAGGCACAGAGACACGGAGGCACGAATACGTGGAGACACGGAGGCATAGAGGCGCGGAGGCCGACCGCACCCGTCCCAAGGCCCCCGCCGGCCCTCGGACCGCCCCGCCGCCCGCCGCCCAGCCCCACCGCCCAGCGGAGCAACAGCCCGCAGCGGCGGCCCGGCTGCCCCTAACAGGCCCAAGCTTGCCCCTCGTAGCCATGCCGAACCCCTCCCCGTACCCCCAACCCCCGTGTCCTACCAGCAACCTTGTGTTCGATTCGTCGTCGGGTTACGGCCTCCCTCCACAGATTTCCCGACTTTCTTCCGCCCACAGGCTGGGGACTACGAAGTTGTCCCAAGCTGTGTCCACAGGCAACCTGGGCGTACGGCATCTGCCCAGCTCAGAGGGCTGTGGATTCGTGGACGAACGATTTCCACAGGGTGTGGACAAAGACTCCGTCCACACCCTGTGCGTAACGTTGTCCACGGCTGGACCCACAGGCTGGGGGCGGTTGTCCCCAGCAGAAGCCAGCTTCTCCACAACACTGTCCACTGTTCGGCAACTTCGCAGGCGCCATCACTGCGTCGAGTGAAAGCCGTCACACGAAGCTGCCGAAGGACCCTGTGGGAAACGTCGCCAAACCTGGGGACGCAGCTGGGGAGAACTCACCCTGTCCTGTGGGCGGTGTGTGCAGAACTTTTTGTTCTCCACAGAGGGGCCGGGTTATCCACCGGCTCCGCCCACAGGGGCAGTGGATAAAATTTGGGGCCTGACCTGCGAAAACGAGGTTATCCACGGTATCCACAGCCCCTACTACTACTTCCAACTAGAGAGAGCTAGGAATCTGTTTCGAAGCGGGGCCTGTGCACAACTCGCTGTCTCGAGCCCGGCTGCCGCTCGGCCCGACTTGACCCCGAGCGGCACCTGCTGTCAGTGCGGTGCGTCAGACTGGTCCCCGGTGTCCTGCCCCTGGCAATGGGCGGTGACACCGAGTCGGAGGACTCAGACGCAACAGCAGGAGGCGGCTTACGGTGAAGATCCGGGTGGAACGCGACGTACTCGCGGAGGCAGTGGCGTGGGCGGCACGCAGCCTTCCGGCCCGTCCGCCGGCGCCTGTCCTCGCCGGCCTGCTGCTGAAGGCCGGGGAAGGCCAGCTGAGCCTGTCGGGCTTCGACTACGAGGTCTCCGCCCGGGTGGGCGTCGAGGCCGAGGTCGAGGAGGAGGGCACCGTCCTCGTCTCCGGCCGCCTGCTCGCCGACATCTGCCGCGCGCTGCCCAACCGGCCGGTGGAGATCTCCACCGACGGGGTACGGGCGACGGTGCTCTGCGGCTCCTCCCGCTTCACCCTCCACACCCTGCCGGTGGAGGAGTACCCGACGCTGCCGCAGATGCCGACCGCCACGGGCACCGTCCCCGGCGAGGTCTTCGCGGCCGCCGCGTCCCAGGTGGCCATCGCTGCCGGGCGCGACGACACGCTGCCCGTCCTCACGGGTGTGCGGATCGAGATCGAGGGCGACACCGTCACCCTGGCCTCCACCGACCGCTACCGCTTCGCCGTCCGCGAGTTCCTGTGGAAGCCGGAGAACCCGGACGCCTCCGCGGTCGCCCTGGTCCCGGCCAAGACGCTGCTGGACACCGCCAAGTCGCTCGGTGCCGGTGACAGCGTCACCCTGGCGCTCTCCGGCTCCGGTTCGGGCGAGGGCCTGATCGGCTTCGAGGGCGCCGGCCGCCGCACCACCACACGGCTGCTCGAGGGCGACCTGCCGAAGTACCGCACGCTGTTCCCGACGGAGTTCAACTCGGTCGCCGTGATCGAGACCGCCCCCTTCGTGGAGGCCGTCAAGCGCGTCGCCCTGGTCGCCGAGCGGAACACCCCGGTGCGGCTGAGCTTCGAGCAGGGCGTGCTGATCCTGGAGGCCGGCTCCAGCGACGACGCACAGGCTGTGGAAAGAGTCGACGCCCAGCTGGACGGCGACGACATCTCGATCGCCTTCAACCCGACCTTCCTGCTGGACGGTCTGAGCGCCATCGACTCCCCCGTGGCCCAGCTGTCGTTCACCACGTCCACCAAGCCGGCGCTGCTCGGCGGCAAGCCCGCGCTGGACGCGGAGGCGGACGACGCCTACAAGTACTTGATCATGCCGGTGCGGCTGAGCGGCTGAGCCGGGTTCCCCGACCACGGCTGAGGTGACAAAGGCCCAGGTGGGGGCGTACGGATGAGCGCGTATGCCCACAGTTGTGCGTGACGGGTCGCCGTTAGGCTGGCGTGGGGGGCCCCCCACCCGCCCCCCCACCCCCCCCCCGCCCCAGCCCAAACACGGTGAGGGCG
>NZ_JBHXLV010000112.1:0-21230 GCF_042721685.1 Streptomyces sp. NPDC058459
GGCCGGCACCGCGCCGCTGGGCCCCGCTCCGGGCCCAGCGGCCACCGGCTATGCGTCGACCGGGGTGAACCGCACCGGCAGGGTCGTCAGACCCCGCATCCAGATGGACGACCGCCAGGTCAGCTCGCGCGGGTCCACCGCAAGCACCAGGTCGGAGAGCCGCTCCAGCAGCGTCTCCACGGCGGTGCGCGCCATGACGTCCGCGAGCAGCGGGGCCGGGTAGGGGCACCGGTGCTCGCCGTTGCTGAACGACAGGTGCGCGGCGTTCTCGGCGCCCACATGGCCCTCGGGCCAGAGCCCCGGATCGGTGTTCGCGGCCGCCAGCCCGAGGACCAGGCAGTCCCCGGCCCTGATCCGGCGGCCGCCGAGCTGGGTGTCCCGTACGGCCCAGCGGCCGATGAAGTTCTGGGTGGGCGTGTCGAGCCAGAGCACCTCGTTCAGCGCCTCCCCGACGCTCACCCGGCCGCCGGAGACGCTGAGTTCGAACCGCTCGTCGGTCAGCAGCAGCCGCAGCGCGTTGCAGATCCAGTTCGCGGTCGGCTGCTGCGCTGCGGCGATGACCGAGATCAGGTCCTGGACGATCTCCTCGTCGGTCAGTCCCGCCGGGTGCAGCACCATCCGCGAGGTGACGTCCTTGCCGGGGTCGGCCCGCTTGTCCTGGACCAGCCGCACCAGCCGCTCACCGACGCGCCCGTAGGCCGCCACCGGGTCGTCGCCCTCGGCCGCGTCCAGGGAGATCCGCAGGTCGTCCACGAGCTGCTCGGTGTCCGCGCCCGACAGCGGCATCCCGCACACCTGCACCACGGCCCGCATCGGCAGCGCGTGCGCGTACGAGGCCATCAGCTCGGCCTGCCCGCTGCCGGCGAAGCGGCCGATCAGCTCGTCGGCGATCAGCTCGCAGTCCCGGGCCAGCTCGAACTGGTCCACCCCGGACAGCGCCTCGGTGATCACCCCGGCCCGCCGCCGGTGCTCCTCCCCCTCGGTGAACAGCACCGAGGGCTGGTAGCCGACGAAGGGCATCAGCGGCCAGTCCGGCGGGATGTCGTCCCACTGGTTCCAGCGGCGCGAGTCCCGCGCGAACAACTCGTCGTGGCTGGTGACCTGGGCGACCTCGTGGTAGCCGAGGACCAGCCAGGCGGGGACGTCACCGTCCAGCAGCACCGGCGCGACCGCGCCGTGCTCACGGCGCAGCGCCCGGTACATCTGCGACGGGGTCTGCTGGTACTCCAGGCCCGACAGGCGCACCGCGTCGGTGTGGGCGGGGCAGCCGGGCGGGGGCTCCGGGCTGGCGGGGAAGGTGCCGGGGTCGGTCACGGGGTCGCCTCCTGGGCCGTGGCCAGCATGTACACATGGTCCACGAGAGTGATCAGCACGTCCTTGCCCGACTCCCTCATCCGGGCGTCGCATTCGAGCATCGGTACGTGCTCGGGCAGCGCCAGCGCTTGGCGGATCTCGTCCAGGGAGTAGCGCGCGCCGTCGTCCTCGAACCGGTTGACGGCCACCACGAAGGGCGTGCGGTGGTGTTCCAGCCGGTCTATCGCGTACCAGGAGTCGTCCATCCGGCGGGTGTCCACCAGGACGACGGCACCGAGGGTGCCGGAGAAGAGGCGGTCCCACAGGAACCAGAAGCGCTCCTGGCCCGGCGCGCCGAACAGGTACAGCACCATGGTGTCGTTGAGGCTGATCCGGCCGAAGTCGAAGGCGACGGTGGTGGTCGTCTTGGCCGCCACACCGCTGGTCTCGTCTATGCCGACACCGGCCTCCGTCATCACCTCCTCGGTGTTCAGCGGCCGGATCTCGCTCACGGAGCGGACCAGGGTGGTCTTGCCCACGCCGAAGCCGCCCACGACGACGATCTTCAGACCGGTTTCCGCCGCGTCGGCCAGTGGCGTGCGGTGGGCGGGCAGCTCAGAGATTGCGGAGCCCATGGAGCACTTCCTTGAGAAGGGCGGGATCGGGGAGCGAGGGGTTCAGGGGTGGATGACGTGCGGTGATACGGCCGGTGTCGAGCAGGTCGGCCAGCAGAATCCGCACGATCATGATCGGCAGTTCCAGCTCGGCGGAGATCTCGACGACCGAGGTCGGATGCTGACAGAGGGTCAGAATACGGGCGTGCTCCGACTGCATCCCCGTGGTCGGCTGGCACTCAGCGACGATGAGGGTGACCAGGTCCAGGGTGTCGTCGACGCTGCTGCGCCCGTTCGTGACCGTGTAGAGCCGGTCGGGGGCGCCGGTGTCCACCGGCCTGCGGTTCACGACGGGGTACTCCCCTGGAACGGCTGCCGGGGCGCGGCCCGCAGATGCTCGCCGATCTTGTCGACCAGCCCGGTCATCTCGTCGCCGAGGCGTCCGGGGTCGGCGTCCTCGGCGGCGACGACCGCGAGGTGCGCCCCCTCACCGGCTCCCACGATGCAGAGCAGACCGCCGTGGAAGGCCGTCATGGAGTGGAGTACGCCGCCGGAGCCGTCCCCGAACTCCACGGACGCGCCGTGGGACAGGGCCTGCAGGCCGGAGCAGATCGCGGCGAGCTGGTCGGCCTGATCCGCGGCCAGGTCGGGCGTCCAGCACAGTTTCAGGCCGTCCCGTGACAGGACCAGGGCGTGCCGGGCACCGGGGGTCTGCTCCAGCAGGTTCTGCAGCAGCCAGACGAGGCTGTTGTCGGTGGTCTGCATGATGGGTGATGGGACGGTGGTGTCCGGCTGATCGGTCACCGGCCCGTTCCTCCGATCTCATGGGCGCGAGGGGGGTGTGGCTGCCGGGACGCGGGCCCGGCGACGGGTTTCGGGTGGGGTTATCGCCCGGCGGTCGGGGGCTCGGTGTCGGGACGGCCGCCCTGGGTGCCGCCACCGGGCTTGCGCGAGCGGTGGAAGGCGCCGAAGCGGGAGCCGACGTCGTGCACGGGCCGCTTGCGGGGCGTGGCGGCCTCCGGGGCGGGCCGCTGGGCGCGCTCGGCTTCGCTCATGGTGCGGCCGGGTTCGCGGACCGGGAGCCCGTTCGGGGTGGCGGCGGCCGCGGGCGGCTCGTGCCGGGTCTGCTCGGGCACGTCGGGCACGCTCACCGGCGCCTCGGGCCGAGCGGGTGCCTCGGTGACCGGGGCCGGGGCGGGCCGGTCCGCTTCGGGCGCGGGAGCGGGCGCCGGGACCGGCCGCGTGGTGGCCGGGCGGTCCGCGTCCCGCTGCTCGGGCCACGGGTCGCGCTGCTGGGCGATGAGATGCCTGGGGAGCAGGACGACCACGCCGGTGCCGCCGCGTGAGGACGGGCGGTAGCTGACGTTGATGCGGTGCTTGAGCGCGAGCAGTCCGACCACGGCGAGGCCCAGCCGGGTGCCCTGGAGGGAGGCGAGGTCGGCCATGCTTCCGGCCACGGCACCCTCGGCGTGCCTCATCGCCGCCTCGGACATGGTCAGTCCGCTGTCCTCGACGGTGACGACGATCCCGGCCCGGTGCTCCTCGACGTAGACATGGACCTCGTCGGTGGGCGGGGAGAAGTTCGCGGCGTTGTCGATCAGTTCGGCGAGCAGGTGCATCACGCCTTCGGCGGCGAAGCCGGAGATCGCGGCCTGGGAGGTGAAGTGCAGCCGGACCCGCTGGTAGGCGGCGATACGGCCGATGGCGCCCCGGAGGATGCTCTCCATCCGGATCGGCTTGTTCCAGGTGCGGCTGGTCTTGCCGCCCATGAGCAGCGCCAGCCGGTCGGCGATCAGCACGAGCTGGGAGGTCTTGTGGTCCAGCCGCATCAGGTCGCCGAGCATCTTGCCGTCGTGCTCGTCCTGCATCGCCCGCAGGTCGGCGAGCATGCTGACGGCCTTGGCCTGCACCCGGCTGAGTGCCTTGGTGGAGGCGATCCGGGTACCGCCCGCGCGCCGCTCGCTGCGCGCCAGTTCGCGTACGAACCGCTCGCCCAGTTCCTGTGTCGACGGCAGCCGGGGCAGCTTGAGTTCGCCCAGGATCGTGTCGGCGGAGCGGCCTTCGGCGAGCCGGGCCACGGCGGCGGGCAGCGTCTCCCGCGCCAGCCGGTCCACGTCGGCGAGCAGCTCGTCCAGCGCCTCCCGCGTCCGCAGTCGCTCCTCGTCCGCCGCGGCCGCCCGGTTCACGGCCTCCTCCAGGGCGTCGGCGGAGAGGTGGGCGACCCGGCGCAGGCTCTGGTCGTCGGGCATCGAGACGCCGGCGAGCGCGTCGGTGGCGGCGTTGCCGGCCAGCACCAGGTTGTGCAGGGAGGGCAGGGTCACGTTCACCAAGTGGCCGGTCTGCGACGCCGATTGCAGCACCTGCGCGCGGAGCCGGTCGTTCTCGGCGGCCTGGGCGGCGGCGGTGCGCCTGGCCCGGCGGACGAGGAGATGTCCGGCGAGCACCGCCACGGCGACGCACGCCCAGCTCGCGCCCGCCACGAGCAGGGTCCAGCCGTGGGTGCCGGACGGTGCCACCCCGACCGCGACGGCGGTGGCCACGGCGGTCACCGCCACCACGGCCGCGGGCAGCGCCCACGAACCGCGTTGAACGGCCGTCGGGCGGTGTTGAACGGACGGTGCAGGAACTGACATTCCGCGGTCCCTCGGTGTGCGAGCAGAAGAAACGGCGACCGAAGGCTCGATCGCGGGTCCGGAAGCGGCCGCCTCGAAGGAAGGCGATCTTCCGGCCGGTTACGCCCACATGCTAGTCACCCCGCGGTGCGCGGAGTTCCGTTCGCCCCCTCCAGGACCCCCGGACCTGAAGTCGTCGTGAAGCAACCACGCGAGCGACAGGGCGTGATAGTGGGCCGGACGGGCTTCGCCCCTGGTACGGGGCCCGGAAACACCCCATGCGCACCGGATGTCCCGCCCCCGAGGTAACGACCGCGAACCTCCCCCCGCGTCAGCCACCAGGGACGGGAGCTTCTTTCGGCCAACCACGCGATCAGGCCAGGGGCGGATCAGTCGAAGAGGACGGCGAATCCGTTCACCCAGACGGCGAGCAAAGCGACCACGAGAACGAGACAAGCGGCCGGCGGCAGAGCGTCTTTGCCGCAAATACACCCCCCTCCGCACCCCGTCCGCCGCCAAGTCCGCAGCCGGAGCGGCCGGTTGCCGTCCGGCGAAGTCAGTCGCAGCGAGCGAGTCGAGCCCGTCCCAGCCAAGTGCCGCTCTACGGCGTGCGGTGGTCCGGTACCGCGCCTCGAAGGCCGCGGTCTCGGCCGGGTCCCGGTCCTCGTCGACTCGGGCGAGGGCGTCTCTCAGTGGCATGACCGGATGATCGGGCCGCAGGAGGACGGGAGTCGAACGGGTTTCCATTCCGCCGGCCGGACGTCGCCGCCAGGGGCCCGCCCCCACCGAGAGGTAGTGTCCGCAGGATTGCCCAATTCCGGGACATTCAAGCGAATTTCCGATAAGGGACGAAGAATGAGCAGTACGGACGACCGCCTCAAAGTGACGACCGGGATCACCCGGCTGTGCGCGGTGCCCGGACTCGCCGGGCCCGGCCGGCTCGGGCTGGTGACCAACCACACCTGTGTCCTGCCCGACCTGCGCCCGACCGCACCCGCGCTGATGGAGGCGGGCGTGAACCTGACCGCCCTGTTCGGCCCCGAACACGGGCTGTACGGCACCGCTCAGGCGGGCGGGAGCGAGCCGGCCGAGGTCGACCCGGCCACCGGGCTCCCGGTCTACGACACGTACATGTGCGACGGTGAGCGGCTCGACAAGGTGCTGGTCGACAGTGGCGTGGACGCGCTGGTGTACGACCTCCAGGATGTCGGGGCGCGCTTCTACACCTATGTGTGGACGATGTTCGACCTGATGGTCTCCGCCGCGCGCACCGGCGTGCGGTTCGTGGTGGCGGACCGGCCCAACCCCCTCGGCGGGCTCGTCAGCGAGGGCCCGCTGCTCGATCCGGCGTACGCGAGCTTCGTCGGGCGGGCGCCGGTACCGATCCGGCACGGGCTTACCTGCGGGGAACTCGCCTGGTGTCTCAACAGGTCGGCCGTGGCCGAAGTCGCCGGACGGCAGGTCGACCTGACGGTGATCAAGGCGGTCGGATGGCGGCGGGAGATGGACGCGGAGGCGACCGGCCTCCCCTGGATCGCGCCCTCTCCCAACATGCCGACGTACGCCACCGCCGTGGTCTACCCGGGCACCTGTCTGTTCGAGGGCACCAACGTCTCCGAGGGCCGGGGCACGACCCAGCCCTTCGAGATCGTCGGCGCACCGTACATCGACGCCCGCTTCACGCCCGAGCTCGCCGAACTCGGCCTGCCCGGGGTGCACTTCAGGGACCTGCGTTTTGTACCGGCCTTCGGTGAGCACGCCGGGCGCCCCCTGCGCGGGGTCCAGCTCCATGTCACGGACCGCGAGGCGTTCACGCCCGTACGCACCGCCGTCGCCATGCTCGGCACGCTGCGGCGGCTGTATCCGGGCGACTTCGGCTGGTCCGGCGAGTTCATCGACCACCTGTGGGGGTCCGACCGGCTGCGGCGCGCGATCGACGCGGGCGAGGACCCGCTGCCGCTGTGCGAGCCGCCCGCACCGCCCGGCCGGTGGGCCGGTGACGACGTTCTGCTCTACCCCTGACGCTCCGCTACCCCCGACGGCCGAGGGCTCGCGCGAGGAAGGACGACCTGTCGATGACCGATCGCACGACGAGAGCCCGGACCGAGTTCCGCGGGTTCCGGGCGGGTGACGGTCCGCCGCTGGTGGCGGCGTGGTGCCGGAGCGCGCCCGCCGACCCCGTCAGCGCGGACCGCTTCCGTTCCCAGGTGCTGCTGGACGCCGATTTCGATCCGGCCGGCCTCCGGGTCGCCGTGGAGGACGGGCGGCTGGTCGGCGCGGCCTACGCGGTGCGCCGGCTGACGCCGCCGGCCGGCACCGACCTGGAGCCGGAGCAGGGCTGGGTCCCGTTCTTCTTCGTCGACCCGGAGGCCCGGGGACGCGGGGTGGGCCGGGGGCTGCTGACCGACGCGCTCGGCTGGCTGGGGGGCCACGGCCGCACCCGGGTGGACTTCGCCCCGTACACCCCGAACTACTTCCTCCCCGGCCTGGATGCCGAGAGGTACCCGGAGGCGGCGGGGCTGCTGGAGTCCCTGGGCTTTCGCACGCTGTACGAAGCGGTGGCGATGGACCGCTGTCTGACCGGCTACGCCTTCCCGGCGGAGGCCGGACAGCGGGCCGCCGAACTGACCGGGCGCGGCTACCGGTTCGGCACCCCGGCCGACGACGACCTGCCCGGACTCCTCGCGCTCGCCGCGCATCACTTCACCCCCGACTGGGCGCGTGCGATCCGGGAGGCCCTGCTGAGGGGCGCCCCGCTGGAGCGGATCGTCGTCGTCCACGACCCCTCGGACCGCCCGGTGGGCTGGGCGATGCACGGCGCGTACGAGTCGGTGACCGAGCGGTTCGGCCCGTTCGGGGTGCTCGACGAGCTGCGCGGGGCCGGTCTCGGCGAGGTGCTGCTGCACCTGGTGCTGGAGCGGATGCGGGCGCTGGGCGCGGACTCGGCGTGGTTCCTGTGGACCGGTGAACGGTCCCCGGCGGGCCGCCTGTACCGCCGGGCCGGGTTCGCGACGACGCGGGTGTTCCGCGTGCTGCGCCGGGAGGGCGCCCGGTGACCGGCGCACCGCGCGGCCCGAGCCGCCGTACCTTCGTCCTCTCGCTCCCCTCCGCATTGCTCGCCGCCGGCTGCGCGGCACCGCGCCAGGGCACCGGCCGGCCCGGCGACCCGGTCGTCCTCACCCTGCTCTCCCACTACGCGAGCGGTGAGCTGAAGGCGGCCCTGCGAGGCCCGGTCGACGAATGGAACGCCACGCACGACCGGGTCGAGGTGCGCACCGAGGCCGTGGAGTTCGACGACCTGCTGACCACGTTCATGGTCCGGCAGGCGGCCGGCCAGGGCGCCGACCTCCTCCAGCCGTACTGCCTGTGGAACGGCCAGCTGGTCCGGGCGGGTGTCCTGCGGCCCGCGCCGCCCGGGGACGCGGCGCGGATCACCCGCGACTACGGCGCGGCGGCGGTCGGGTCGGCCTCGGTCGGCGGCAAGGTCTACGGCTATCCCACCGAGGCGCAGACGTACGCCCTCTACTACAACAGGCGCCTGCTCCGCGCGGCCGGCATCGCGCATCCCCCGCGCACCTGGCGGGAGTTGGAGGACACCGCGTACCGCACCACCCGACGGGACCGGTACGGCAACACCCTGGTCCAGGGTTTCGGCCTCTCCACCTACGACGACTCCACCACCGTCGGCCAGACCCTCGCCCTCCTGAACGCGTCCGGGGGTACGTTCATGTCCCGGGACGGCAGGAGCACCGCCATCGACTCACCGGCCGGCCGCGCCGTGCTGGAGCTGGAGCACCGTCTCGTCAGCCGGGGGGCGAGCACGCCCGGTGTCAATGTCTACCAGGCGTTCCGGTCCGGGCAGGTGGCGATGGTGATCAGCGCCGGCTGGTGGACCGGCAGCCTGAAGGCTCAGCTGGGCGCCGCCTACCGCGATGTCGGCGTGGCTCCGGTGCCCGTCCCGAAGCTGGGCGACCGGCGTGCCACGCTCGCGACCGGGTTCATGCTGGGGGTCAACGCGTCCAGCCGCCACCCGCGCGAGGCGTGGGAGTTCCTGCGCTGGCTCAACACCGGCGTGCGCACGGGGGCGACGGCGACCCGGATGAGTGCTCTCCAGGTGTCGGTGGGCTCGCTGACCGGCCGCGCCGGCGACATGCGGACGCTGCTCGGCCAGGGCGGCGATCCCAACCTGCGCCCGTTCCTGGACGCGCTCGGGTACGCGGTGCCGGAGCCGAACGTGCCGGGCGCGCAGCAGGCCAAGTCGCTGCTGCGCAAGAACATCGAGGCGTTGTGGACGGGCCGGCAGTCGGTCGAGGAGTCGCTGCGCACCATCCGCCGCCAGGTCGACCAGGAGGTGTCGCGCTCATGGTGAACGCCCTGACCCCGGAGGCGACCGCGCGGCCACCGCGGCGGCGCCCCGCCGATCCCGCCGGGGCGGCCCTGGACCCTCGTGGCCGGGCCCGGCGCCATCAGGCGGTCGTCGCCTATCTGTTCCTGGCGCCGACGCTGCTCTTCTTCGCCGTCTTCCTGGTCCTGCCGCTGGGCTTCGCGCTGCTGCTGTCGATGTCCCGCTGGACCGGGTTCGACCTCGGCGACATCCGGCCGGTCGGCCTGGACAACTTCGCCGGCCTGTTCGCGGACGGCTCGTCGTTCCTGACGCCGGTCCTCACCAACACCCTGCTGTTCGCGCTCGGCACGGTGGCCCTGGCGCTGGCGGGCTCGGTGCTGGTCGGCACCTGCATCGACAACCTGCGCTTCCAGGGGCTGTGGCGCACCCTGTACCTGCTGCCGATCGTCACCACGGTGGTGGCCGTCGGCAATGTATGGAAGTACATGTACGAGCCGGGCGGCCTGGTCAACGGCGCTCTGAACGCCGCCGGGCTCGACTCGGTGGCGTTCCTCCAGGACCCGGACACCGCGCTGCCCGCGGTGGTGGTGGTCCAGGCGTGGGCGTCGGTCGGCTCGGCGATCCTCATCCTGACCGCCGGCCTGAAGTCCGTCCCGGAGTCGTACTACGAGGCGGCCGCGCTGGACGGCGCCGGACCCGTCACCGTCTTCTGGCGGATCACCCTGCCGCTGCTGCGGCCGGCGCTGCTGTTCGTGTGCGTCACCCAGTTCATCACCGGTCTGCAGTCCTTCGCGCTGATCATCGTGATGACCAGGGGCGGTCCCGGCGGAGCGACGGACGTGGCCGCGCTGGAGATGTACCGCCAGGCGTTCTCCTACGGCGACTGGGGCACCGCGAGTGCCGCCGCGTTCGTGCTGTTCGTGGTGATCCTGCTGGTCACCCTGGTGCAGTTGTGGATCTTCCGGCGCGAGGGGGAGGACGCGTGATCCGCCGCCGTTTCCCGTGGCTGTCGTATCTGCTGGTCGTGACGGGCGCCGTGCTCACGGTGGTGCCGTTCCTCGACATGGTGATGACGTCGTTCAAGGGGCCGGGTGAGTCCGGGACGCTGCCGTACCGGTTCCTGCCCGAGGCGTTCGGCCTGGCCAACTACCGTGCCGCGGTCGACCAGCTCGATCTGCCGAAGCTGTTCCGCAACAGCGTCGTCGCCACCGCCGTGATCAACGCCTCGGTGCTGCTGACGTCGTCGCTGGCGGGTTACGCGCTCGCCAGACTCCGCTTCCCGGGGCGGGACTTCGTCTTCCGGCTGGTGCTGTCGACGATGATGTTCCCGCCGTTCCTCTTCTTCGTGCCGCACTTCCTGATCCTCGTGCACTGGCCGCTGGCGGGTGGCAACGACCTGCTCGGGCGGGGTGGTGCGGGGCTGACCGTGAGCATCGTGGCGCTGACGATGCCGTTCCTGGTCAACGGCTTCGGGATCTTCCTGATGCGCCAGTTCATGGTCTCGATCCCGGACGAGGTGCTGGAGGCCGCGCGGATCGACGGGGCCGGGGAGTTCGCGGTGTGGTGGCGGATCGTGGTGCCGCAGACCAAGCCGGTCATGGTGACGCTGGGGCTGCTGACCTTCGTCGACGCCTGGAACGAGTACATCTGGGCGCTGCTGGTGTCGACCGCCGACCCGGACGTGATGACCCTGCCGGTCGGCGTCCAGCTGCTCCAGGACCACGTGGACCCGACGCGCACGATGCCGGTCGTGATGGCGGGGCTGGTCCTGAGCATCCTCCCCGTGCTGGTCCTCTTCCTGCTGCTCCAGCGGCACTACGTCCGGGGCATCGTGCTCAGCGGGCTGAAGTGAGCCGCGCTCACAGGTCGATCATCCTGACCAGGAAGAACGCGGCGATGAGCGCGCAGCCGAGGATGATGAGGAACAGCCAGATCCAGGGGTGTTCGAAGGGTCCGCCGTCGGGGCGCTCGGGGTGGGCCTCGGCGGTCGATCCCTCGACGGGCGGGGTCTCGCCGGGCGGCGGCAGGGAGTCGGGCATGATCCACCTCCTGGCGGCGGGCGGCACATGGGGTACTTCCGTCGCGGGGTGCCGCTCGGATGCGGCTCCCCCGCTCTCAGGATGCCCCGGTCCCGAGCCCGTCGCCGCTCAGCAGCAGCGCCACGTCAAGCACCGCCACGGCGACCGCCGCCGCGAACGCGGCCCGCTCACGGCAGCGGCCCAGCACCGTGCCCGCCACCGCGATCAGGCCCGCCGCCGCCGCCGGCGCGGCCAACTGCCGCGCGCCGGGCCGGCCGGCGGGGCCGAGCGCAAGCAGGGCGGTGGCGCTGACCAGGGGCACCGGCAGCAGCAGCCGTACGCGCCCGGGGCCCAGCCGCTGCGGCCAGCCCCGTACGCCGGTCGCCAGATCGCCCCGGATGTCCGGCAGCACATCGCCCAGGTGGGCCCCGACGCCCAGCAGTGCCCCGGCGGCGACGACCCACCAGGCGGGCCAGGACCGCCCCGGCAGGCCCAGGGTGACGAAGGCGGGGAGCGCGGCGAAGGCCACGGCGTAGGGCGCCCAGGACCAGCGGGTGGCCTTGAGCCGCAGGTCGTAACCCCACGCGGCCGCGACGGCGGTCAGATGCGCGGCGCCCGCCGCCCGGCCGCAGGCGAGGGAGAGCGGCACGCACAGGGCCAGCGCGGCACAGGCCGCCGTCCACACCTCCCGGGCCTCGATCGTGCCGTCCGCGACGGGTTTGCCCCGGCGGCCCAGGGCGCTGTCCCGGCGCGCGTCGAAGGCGTCGTTGCACCAGCCGATGGAGAGCTGCCCGGTCAGTACGGCGCCGGTGGTGAGCAGGCAGCGGCCCGGTTCCTGGCCCGCCGTCACGGCCAGCGCCGCCGTCAGCGCGGTGACCACCACCAGGGGGCCGGGGTGGCAGGACCCGGCCAGGGCGGAGACTCTTCGTGCCGGGCTCGTCGACTGCTCGGGGGTCACCACCCGGCGATCCTAGGAGCCCGCCCGGCGCATCACGATCCGGAGCGGCCGGACGGGCGATCTCTGGTGCCGGGGTGACGGTCGAGGGAAGGTCTGCTGAGTCCACCCCCGGGCCGGTCGACGTACGGGAGTTTCATGACGCGGATCGCCGCCGTGCACGGTGCCCTCGCGCCGTACCGCTTCGCCCAGTCCGAGATCACCGACATGGTGGCCCGTGCCTGTCTGCCCGTGGGCGCCGACCGCCGGGTGCTGGACCGGCTGCACCGCAACGCCGGGGTCCGCTCCCGCCATATGACCCTGCCGCTCGACCGGTACGAGACGCTGGACGGCTTCGGCGCGGCCAATGATCTCTTCATCGCCAGCGCCACCGACCTGGGTGCCGGGGTGGTCCGGGAGGCCCTGCGCGAGGCCGGGCTGTCGGCGGCCGACGTGGGTCTGCTGGTCCTGACCACGGTCACCGGTGTCGCCGTCCCGTCCGTCGACGCGCGGGTGGCGGCCCGGCTGGGGCTGCGGCCTGACGTACGGCGGGTGCCGCTGTTCGGGCTGGGGTGTGCCGGTGGCGCGGCCGGGCTGGCCCGGACGCACGACTTCCTGCTGGGGCGCCCGGACCAGGTGGCGGTGCTGCTGTCGGTCGAGCTGTGTTCGCTCACCTTCCAGCGCGGGGACGCCTCCACGGCCAACCTGGTCGCCACCGGCCTCTTCGGCGACGGTGCGACCGCCGTGGTGGCCTGCGGCGCCGGCCGCGCGGACGGGTTCACCGGCCCCGTGATCGTGGACGCCCGCAGCCGGCTGTACCCGGACGCGGGGGGCGCGCTGGGCTGGGACGTCGGGGACTCGGGTTTCAAGGTCGTCCTCGATCCGGAGATCCCTCAGCTGCTGCGCCGCCATCTCCCCGACGACGTCGAGGAGTTCCTCGGCGACCACGGCCTGAAGCCGCAGGACGTGACGGCCTGGGTGTGCCACCCGGGCGGCCCCCGCATCCTGGAGGCCGTCACCGGCGCACTCGACCTCCCCGCCGAGGAACTCGCCCTGAGCTGGCGCCACTTGGCCGACTTCGGCAACCTCTCCTCGTCCTCCGTGCTGCACGTACTCCGCGACACCCTCACCGAACGCCGCCCACCACCCGGCACTCCTGGGCTGCTGCTGGCCATCGGGCCGGGTCTGGCCTGCGAGCTGGTGCTGCTGCGCTGGTGATCACGACGGGAGAACACATGAACTGGTACGCGCTGCTGGTCGCCGCCGTCGCGGCCGAGCGGGTCGCCGAACTCGTCGTGGCGCGCCGCAACGAGCGGTGGAGCAGGGCCCGCCGCGCGATCGTGGCGGGTGACGGGCACTACCCGGCGATGGTGGCGCTGCACGCGGGACTGCTGGCCGGCGCTCCGCTGGAGGTGTGGCTGGGCGGGCGGCCCTTCGTGCCCGCGCTGGGCTGGCCGATGCTGGCGGTGCTGGTCGCCGCCCAGGCGCTGCGCTGGTGGTGCGTCGGGACACTCGGGCCACGCTGGAACACCCGCGTGATCGTCGTACCGGGTCTGCCGCTGGTGGCGCGGGGACCGTACCGGCTGCTGCGGCATCCGAACTACGTGGCCGTGGTGGCCGAGGGGGTGGCGCTGCCCCTGGTGCACACCGCCTGGCTGACCGCGGCGGCGTTCACGGTGCTGAACGCCGCCGTGCTGACCGTGCGTGTCCGGTGCGAGAACGAGGCGCTGGCCGCCGCCGAGGGACCGGTGCCGGCATGATCGACGTCCTGGTGGCCGGTGGCGGCCCGGCAGGGCTCACCGCGGCCGTGCACGCCAGGCTCGCCGGGCTGACGGCCGTGGTGGTGGAGCCCCGTACCGCTCCGGTGGACAAGGCGTGCGGGGAGGGCGTGCTGCCCGGCGGGGTCGCCGCGCTCCGGGCGCTCGGTGTGGAGGCGGCGGGCCGGGACCTGCGCGGCATCCGCTACCTGGACGGCGTCCACCGGGCCGAGGCGCCCTTCCGTGGCCGCCCGGGGCTGGGCATCCGTCGTACGACCCTCCATCAGGCGCTGCACGAACGTGCCCTCGCCCTGGGTGTGCGGATCGAGCCCGGCAAGGTCGGCGAGGTGCGCCAGAGCGCCGACAGCGTCACCGCCGCCGGGATCACCGCCCGCTGGCTGATCGCCGCCGACGGCCTGCACTCCCCCGTGCGCCGCCGGCTCGGCCTGGAGCTGCCCGGCGGCGGGCGAGGCCGCTACGGACTGCGCCGGCACTACCGCGTCTCCCCGTGGACGGACTTCGTGGAGGTCCACTGGTCCGCCGGGGGCGAGGCGTACGTGACCCCGGTCGCCGACGATCTGGTGGGGGTCGCGGTCCTCAGCCGTGTCCGGCGCGGGTACGACGAGCAGCTGGCCGGTTTCCCCGCGCTGACCGACGCGCTGCGCGGGGCTCCGGCGACCGAGGTGCGCGGCGCCGGACCGCTGCTGCAGCGGGTGCGGCGCAGGGTAGCGGGCCGGGTCCTGCTGGTCGGGGACGCGGCGGGCTACGTGGACGCCCTCACCGGGGAGGGCATCGCGCTCGCCCTGGCCACGGCCGAGGCCGCCGTGCGCGGGGTGGCGGCCGGGCAGCCGGAGCGGTACGAGCGGGACTGGACCGTGCTGACCCGGCGCCACCGCCTGCTGACCAGGGCGTTGCTGGCGGCGAGCAGCCGTCCGGGCACCGCACGGCTGATCGTGCCGCTGGCGTCCCGGATGCCCCCGGTGTTCGCGGCGGCGGTGCACGCGCTCCGGTAGCCGGAGGTGGTGGCCGGGGGTGCTATTCGTCGTCCTCCGGCAGCCGCTCGCCCTCCGCCTGCGAGGGCGTGGTGCGCGGCACGTCGGGGTGGATGGTCCGGCCGGGGCTGCCGTCGGTCTCGGGGTCCGGTTCCCGTTCGCCCTCTGCCTGGGACGGGGTCCACTCACTCATGACCGTCCTCCTTGTCGTGTGTTCGGTGGGGTCGGGGATCGCGGGGGCCGGGCCGCGCCCGCTGGTGGGGCTGGCCACGAGGGGGGCACGGACGTCGGCCATGAGCAGCGGGATGAAGGTGACCCACGCCGCGCCCCCGGACTCGGCGACGCCCAGCCCCTCGGGCAGCGGCGACCGTACGCGGCTCATGGGGCCCGCTGACGAAGGGCCGCGCCAGCCGGCGGGCCCGCGGCACCGGCACACGGTTGGCCACCATGAACGGCGAGTTTCCCCGCTCGGGACGGCGGAAACGCCCGCACGGGCGGCCGTCGCCTCCGGGCCGTTCAGGAACGGCCGATCCGGGAACTGCGGGAGGTACGCGTGGCGCACCCCGCCCACGCCGCCCGGCCAGGCGGGTCGTGCGCGACTGGACGGCCTTTTCGCGGGCAGGGACAAGGTGATCGGGGTCCGCCAGGACCGGCGGGACGCACTGAAGGGGACCGGTCCCGGGACCGGTCGAGGGAGGACGGCCGCGTGCGCAGTGTGGGAGTGGAGGAGGAACTCCTCCTGGTGGACGCGGAGAGCGGCGACCCGCGCGCCGTGGCGGCGGCGGTGCTGGCGCAGGCCGACGGGATCGCGAGGTCGGACGGCGAGCAGGTCTTCGAGTCGGAGCTGCAGCGTCAGCAGGTGGAGTTCGCCACGGCCCCGCAGACCCGGGCGGACGAACTCGCGGCCGAGATCCGCCGGTGCCGTGCCGAGGCGGCGCGGCTCGCCGGGCTGACGGGGGCCGCCGTGGCCGCCCTCGGTACCTCTCCCCTGCCGGTCAGTCCCACACTGACCCCGGACAGCCGTTACCGCTGGATGGCCGACCGCTTCGGGCTGACCCTCTCGGACCAGCTCACCTGCGGGTGTCATGTGCACGTCTCGGTGGACTCCGACGAGGAGGGCGTGGCCGTACTGGACCGCATCCGCCCCTGGCTGCCCGTGCTGCTCGCTCTGAGCGCCAACTCCCCTTTCTGGCAGGGCCAGGACAGCTCCTACAGCAGCTATCGCAGCCAGATGTGGGGCCGCTGGCCGTCGTCCGGGCCGACGGATCTCTTCGGCTCCGCCGACCGCTACCACGAGCGGGTACGGGACATGGTCGGCACCGGGGTCCTCCGGGACGAGGGGATGATCTACTTCGACGCCCGGCTCTCGCAGCGGTACCCCACGGTCGAGATCCGGGTCGCGGACGTCTGTCTGGACGCGGACACCCCAGTCCTCCTGGCCCTGTTGTGCCGCGCCCTGGTGGAGACGGCGGCCCGCCGGTGGCAGGCCGGGGAACCCCCGGCCCGGCTCGACTCCTCCCTGGTCCGGCTCGCCGCCTGGCAGGCCGCCCGCTACGGCCTCCAGGACCGCCTGCTGCATCCCCTGACCATGCGCCCGGCCCCGGCGGAGACGGTGGTCCGGGCGCTGTTCGACCACGTACGCGACGCCTTGGACGACCACGGCGACACCAAGGGCGCCCAGGACACCCTCTCGGGCCTGCTGAAGCACGGCAACGGCGCGATGACCCAGCGCGCGATCCTGCACCGTACGGACAGCCTCCGCGCGGTCGTCACCGAGTGCGTGCGCCTGACCGGCGAGAACTGACGCCGGCGGGTGCCTACTCCTCGATGACGGCCACCACGTCGAGCCCGGCGTCGCGGAGGGTCCGCTGGACCGCTCGGCGGGGACCGCGGATGGTGAGGGCGGCGGGCTCCGGGCGCAGGGTGGCGCCGCGCAGGAGGGCGTAGGCGCAGGCTAGGTCGATGCGGGTCACCTGGCTCATGTCGACGGTCCACGCGGTGGCCGTGTGGAGCGGCGGCGCACCGAGAACCTCCTCCAGCTCGCACAGGGCTTCGGCGCCGATGTCCCCGGCCAGGATCAGCTCGGGCAGCCGGACATCGGCGGCCGAGACCGCCAGGACCGGCCCGGCCGGCGGTCCGAAGGGGGGTTCGGCTGCCATGGTGACCTCCTTCGCAGCCGGAGGCGTAACGCTGCTCTGCCTCCATGGTCCCCCAGATCCGGCGAGAAGGCGGTCCAGGACAGCGGGCTGCTCGCCGGCGTCCCGGACGCACGCGAGCGCCACGGTGTGAGAACGGTGGCCCACCACCGGCTGGACTTGCGTCCAGCCTCGGTGACGTACTGGGGTCGTGGTGCGCCCCTCCCCTCGCCCAGCGTCGCACCGCCCGAGCCGCCCGAGGGCCGCAAGGGGCGGTCAGTGTGGTCAGTGTGGTCCGTCAGGCCTCCGGGGCAGTCCCGGGCGCCGTGTCCGGCAGGTAGCTCGCCAGCCCCCGCAGGATGATCTCCAGGCCGATGTCGAACCGCTCGTCGGAGGAGTCGGACACCATCACACCGGCGAGCGCGCGCAGGTGGGGGAAGTCGGCGACGGGCAGGGACGCGAAGTAGTCCTGCATCTCGCCGGCCATCTCGCGCCAGTCGGGGCGGGCCAGCGAGGAGTCGCCGCCGTCGGGCCGGGCGGCGGCCCGGTCCTGCCACATGCCCTCCTCCAGGACGAAGCCGTCGATGTAGGTGGAGATGAGGTCACCGGCCTCCGCAGCGATCCGGTCGGGCAGCCCGGCCGTGCGGAATATAGCGAGCAGCCCCTCGACGTGCGGCAGCAGTTCGGCCGTGAAGGGGACATGGGCCATGGAGATCCGGGCCACGTCCCGGTGGGAGAGCAGCCGCCTCCGTCCGGCGCGCGCGTAGTCCCGGACTTGCTCACGCCAGCGCTCGGGGTCGGGCTCGGGCATCCGGAAGTCGTCGAAGAGCCGGGTGTACATCAGTTCCAGCAGGTCGTCCTTGGAGCTGACGTACGCGTAGAGGGCGGAGACGGTGACGCCCAGTCCGGCCGCCACCTGACGCATGGAGAGCCCGTCGAGCCCCGAGCGGTCCAGGACCGCGAAGGCGGCCTCGACGATCCGTTCGCGCGACAGCGGGGTGCGCTGGGGCGTCGCCTGCGGGCGTGCGGGGCGCTCGCGCTCCCAGGGGGACGGCGGAGGGGGTGCGGGGTTGCCGGCGGCCGCATCGCTCATGGCGACAGTCTAGGGCCGCCGGAGAACAGTGTTCACGGCTGGTGAACGGCACTTTTCCACAGCTGGACGCGATATATCTTGTTCTCTCGGCCCACTTGCGCTATATCTTGATGAACAACGTTCTCCGCGTGAGCACTGTTCTGCTACGGTGAACAGTGTTCTCCAGTTGGCCTGATCCGTTCAGCTCACCGCGCCCACGGCTCATCACCGGGGCGGCGGCACCCCTTGCGAGGAGTACCGATGTCCACCACCGGTGTCGCGTCCATCGAGACGCCCACTGATTCACCAGCGCCCTACCGGTGGCGCTGGGCTGCGCTCTTCGTGATCCTCGCGGCCGAGGTGATGGATCTCCTGGACGCCGTCGTCACGAACATCGCCGGCCCCGCCATGCGCGCCGACCTCGGCGGCGGTGCCTCCACCCTGCAGTGGCTCGCCGCCGCGTACACCCTCTCGATGGCCGTCGGCCTGGTCACCGGTGGCCGCCTCGGTGACATCCACGGCCGCCGCAACATGTTCCTGGTGGGCGCCGCCGGATTCACCGTGGGCTCGCTGCTGTGCGCGGTCTCGGCGTCCCCCGAGACGCTGATCGGCGCCCGTGTCGTACAGGGGCTCTTCGGCGCGGTGATGCTGCCGCAGGGCCTCGGCATGATCAAGGAGATGTTCCCGCCGAAGGAGTCGCAGAAGGCGTTCGGCATGTTCGGCCCGGTGATGGGGCTGTCCGCGGTCTCCGGGCCGATCCTGGCGGGCTGGCTCGTGGACGCCGACTACTTCGGCACCGGCTGGCGGATGATCTTCCTGATCAACCTGCCGCTGGGCGCCGCCGCGATCCTGGGCGCCGTGCGCTACCTGCCGAAGACCCGCTCCGACAGCAAGCCGCGGCTCGACATCCCTGGCATGCTCCTGGTCTCCCTTGGCGCGCTGCTCCTGATCTTCCCGCTGGTCCAGGGCCGCGAGTACGACTGGCCCGGGTGGACCTTCGCGATGATGGCCGCCTCGGTCGTCGTCTTCGCCGGCTTCGCCCGGTACGAGTCGCGGCGCAGCCGGGCGGGCCGGGACCCGCTGGTGGTCACCGGTCTGTTCCGCAAGCGCGGCTTCAGCGGCGGCATGATCCTCGGGCTGGTCTTCTTCTCGGCCATGCAGGGCTTCATGCTGGTCTTCAACCTGTACACCCAGATCGGCCTCGGCTACTCGCCGCTCAAGGCGGGCCTGGTGATGGTGCCCTGGTCCGGCGGCATGATCGTCGGCTTCGGGCTCGCCCAGGCGGTCACCCGGTTCGGCCGCACGGTGCTCCAGGGCGGCGCGCTGGTCATGGCGGTCGGCGTGTTCGGTGTGTGGCTGACCCTGGACCTCGCGGGCAGCGGCGTCGGCCCCTGGCAGCTCCTGCCCTCGCTGCTGGTCACGGGTGTCGGGATGGGCCTGCTGATGGCGCCCTTCTTCGACATCGTGCTCGCCAGTGTCGAGCAGCATGAGACGGGTTCGGCGTCCGGCACCATGACCGCGGTCCAGCAGCTCGGCGGCGCCTTCGGTGTGGCCATCCTCGGCACCGTCTTCTTCGGCCTGCTGGGCGGCGGCATCGCCACCGCCGTCGACCACCGCGCGGACGGGCTGCGCAAGGAACTGACCGCCGCGCGTGTCGCGCCGGCCGCCCAGGACCGTGTCGTGGCGGATCTGCGCACCTGCGCCTCGGACCGCGCGGTCGCCAAGGACCCGGCCGCGACCCCGGCCTCCTGCGTGACGCTGGAGAAGGACACCCGGTCGGTCATCACCTCGCCGCGGGACGGCGCCCGGATACCGGCCGCGCTCCGGGCCACGGCGACCTCGGCCTTCGAGGGCGGCTTCGGCTCCGTCATGAAGACGGTGCTGTGGATCGTGGACGGAATGCTCCTCCTGACGTTCCTGCTCGCCTTCCTGCTGCCGCGCCACGCGCGCCCCGAGGACTCCGCCGGACACTGAGCGGCGACGGGCCAGGGCCGGGCGTCTCCCACGACGGGAGTGCCCGGCCCGCGCCGTACCAGGGAGGATGAGACCCGTGCTCACTTCCTACGCAGCTCACTTCGACGCACCTGCCGGCTATCTCGACTTCGCGCGCTTCGGCCCGCCGTCGCGGGACGCCGTGGACGCCACCGCGCATGCCCTCGCGGAGTCCGCCCGCGCCGGCCACACCACGGTGGACGGTCTGATGCGCGCGGAGGCGACCGCGCGCGACACGGCCGCCCGCCTCGCGGGCAGCGGCTCCCGGCACACGGTGCTGCTCCCGAACGCGTCCACCGGTCTGTTCCACGCCGCACTCGGCCTCCGTGGCGGTACCGTCCTCGTGCCCCGCACCGACTTCCCGGCCAACCACTACCCGTGGCGCCGCAGCGCGGACCTCGGCCGGGTAACGCCCCGCTGGCTGGACCCGGAGCCCGGCGGCGGGGTGACCCCGGACCTGGTCCGGGCCGCGCTGAGCGTGGACGTCGTCGCCCTGTCGGTGAGCGCGGTGGACTTCCGTACCGGCTTCCGGGCGGATCTGGCGGGGCTGCGCGAGGCGATCGGGCCGGACCGGCTGCTGATCGTGGACGCCATCCAGGCGTTCGGCGCGGCCGAGTTGCCGTGGGACGCGGCAGACGTGGTGGTGGCGGGCGGTCAGAAGTGGCTGCGCGCGGGGTGGGCCACGGGCTTCGCCACGCTGTCCGACCGTGCGCTGGAGTCCCTGGAGCCGGTGCTCACCGGCTGGACGGGAGTGGAGCAGGCCGGCCTCTTCGACGGTGCGGAACACCCGCCGGTCCCCGACGCGAGCCGGTGGTCCATCACCAATTTGAGCCCGGTGGCGGCCGCCGCGTTCGCGGTCGCGCTGGACCTCGTCGAGCGGCACACCGTGAGGGCGGTCGAGGCAGCGATCACGGAGCGGGTCGGCGAACTCACCGAGGTGGTCAGGAAGTACGGGGGCCGGGTCCTCTCCCCCACCGACCCGGCGCGGCGCGCGGGCATCCTGTCCTTCACGGTGCCGGACCACGACCCGTCCCTCGTGGCGAAGGCCCTGCACGCCGAGGGTGTCACCCCCACCGTGCGCGCCGACTCGCTCAGGCTGTCCCCGCACGCGTCGACTCCGCCGGAGGTATGTGACCAGGTCGCGGCAGCCCTGTCGGCACTGGGGCACGACCCGGACCCGTCCGGAGTGGCCGTGCCATGATTCCTACCCGGCAGTAGCTTCGTTCGTGGCAGGGGGCGGCGCAGTGGCCGGTGTGTTGAGCGTGAGCGACAGCATCGTCGTCGACGTCCCGCCGGAGGCCGCCTACCGGGCGGTGAGCGACCCCGGCGGGATGGGCCGCTGGAGCCCGGAGAACCTGGGCACCGCCCCCGGCTCGGCGGAGGGCCCGGCCGGGATGGGCACCAGCTTCATCGGGCGGAACAAGCGCGGAAGGTTCCGCCGGGTGACCCGGTGCACGGTCACGGCC